>NZ_BAAGDP010000024.1:0-40979 GCF_054660695.1 Turicimonas sp. TL08 | reverse complement strand
TATCAGCTTCCTTCAGACTTAACGTCGCCGTTAAACCCTTGCCGAGTCGCTAACCCTTCCCCTCATCGGGCAGGTTCGGGATTTACACCCTAAAGAAAGGCGCCCTGCTGCGCGCACTGAAAAAAAGCCCCCATAAATATGGAGGCTCTCGGTTTCAGTCAAGTATTACTGAACTTTAATTTCGACATCGACGCCAGCAGGCAAGTCGAGTTTCATCAAAGCGTCAACTGTTTTGTCAGTCGGATCGATGATGTCCATCAATCTTTGATGAGTTCTGATTTCAAGCTGATCACGGCTTGTCTTGTTGACGTGCGGGCTGCGGAGAATATCAAAGCGCTGAATTCTTGTAGGAAGAGGAACTGGACCTCTAACTAAAGCGCCTGTTCTCTTGGCAGTGTCAACAATCTCAAGAGCGGATTGATCGATCAACTTGTAATCAAATGCCTTGAGGCGAATACGAATGCGTTGGCTTTGCATTATTTATCCTTTAAAGAGCGAGGGGTCAGAAGCCATTTCTGACCCGCGAAATTACTTGACTAAATTAACCTTCGATCTTGGAGACAACACCAGCACCAACTGTGTGGCCGCCTTCACGAATAGCGAAACGAAGACCTTCTTCCATAGCGATCGGAGCGATCAACTGAACGTCCATGCGGATGTTGTCGCCCGGCATAACCATTTCAACGCCTTCCGGCAATTGGATTGTGCCTGTTACGTCTGTTGTACGGAAGTAGAACTGTGGACGATAGCCTTTGAAGAACGGTGTGTGACGGCCGCCTTCTTCCTTGCTCAATACGTACACTTCAGCCTGGAATTCAGTATGAGGTGTGATTGTGCCTGGTTTGGCCAATACCTGTCCGCGTTCAACTTCTTCACGCTTTGTACCGCGGAGAAGAATACCGACGTTGTCGCCTGCCTGACCCTGGTCAAGAAGCTTACGGAACATTTCAACGCCTGTGCATGTTGTCTTAGCTGTCGGACGAAGACCAACGATTTCGATTTCGTCGCCAACTTTAATTACACCGCGTTCTACACGGCCGGTAACTACTGTACCGCGGCCGGAGATGGAGAATACGTCTTCAACAGGCATAAGGAATGGCTGGTCGATAGCACGTTCCGGTGTCGGAATGTAGCTGTCAAGTGTTTCAGCCAACTTAAGAATGGACTGTTCGCCCATCGGACCTTTGTCGCCGTCAAGAGCCATACGAGCAGAACCCTTGATGATTGGAATATCATCGCCTGGGAAGTCGTAGTTGCTCAACAATTCGCGAACTTCCATTTCAACCAATTCGAGAAGTTCTTCATCGTCAACCAAGTCGCACTTGTTCATGTAAACGATGATGTAAGGTACACCTACCTGACGGGCAAGAAGGATGTGTTCACGTGTCTGAGGCATAGGACCGTCAGCTGCGGAAACAACCAAAATAGCGCCGTCCATCTGAGCAGCACCGGTAATCATGTTCTTAACATAGTCAGCGTGGCCCGGGCAGTCTACGTGAGCGTAGTGACGATGTTCTGTTTCGTATTCAACGTGAGCTGTGTTAATAGTAATACCACGAGCTTTTTCTTCAGGAGCAGCATCGATCTGGTCGTATGCTTTTGCTTCACCGCCGAACTTCTGAGAAAGAACGGAAGTAATAGCAGCTGTAAGAGTTGTCTTACCGTGGTCAACGTGACCAATAGTACCAACGTTTACGTGGGGCTTGGTACGTTCATACTTTTCTTTTGCCATTTCTGGATCCTTTTAAATCAAATCTAGATTAAAACTTAATTACTTAGCTTTTGCTTCAATAACTGCTTCGGCAACTGTCTTAGGAGCTTCAGCGTAGTGCTTGAATTCCATAGTGTAGGAAGCACGGCCTTGTGTCAAGGAACGCAACTGTGTTGCATAACCGAACATTTCGGACAGTGGAACTTCTGCCTTAACAGCTTTTCCGCCGCCAGGAAGATCTTCCATACCCTGAATCATGCCGCGGCGGGAGGACAAGTCGCCCATAACGTCGCCCATCTTTTCTTCAGGAGTTTCAACTTCAACAGCCATAATTGGTTCAAGAAGAACTGGCTGAGCTTGTCTCATACCTTCCTTGAATGCCATGGAGCCGGCCATCTTAAATGCATTTTCGTTGGAGTCCACTTCGTGGTAAGAACCGAAATGCAATGTGGCTTTAACGTCAACAACCGGGTAGCCAGCGAGAACGCCGGACTTCATTGTGTCTTCGATACCCTTTTCAACAGCAGGGATGTACTCGCGTGGAACAACACCGCCCTTGATGGCGTCAACGAATTCATAACCCTTGCCAGGATTTGGTTCGAGCTTAAGAACAACGTGACCATACTGACCACGGCCGCCGGACTGTTTAACGAACTTAGCTTCAGCGTTTTCTGCAACACCGCGAATTGTTTCACGGTAGGCAACCTGTGGTTTGCCGACTGTAGCTTCAACGTTGAATTCTCTGCGCATACGGTCTACGAGAATATCCAAGTGAAGTTCGCCCATACCGGAAATAATGGTCTGGCCGCTTTCTTCGTCTGTCTTAACTCTGAAGGAAGGATCTTCCTGAGCCAAACGATTCAAAGCAAGACCCATCTTTTCCTGGTCAGCTTTAGTCTTGGGTTCAACAGCCTGAGAAATAACCGGTTCCGGGAACTCCATTTTTTCGAGAATAATTGGATGTTCGATAGAGCACAGTGTGTCGCCTGTTGTAACTTCCTTAAGACCAACGGCAGCAGCGATGTCGCCGGAAAGAACTTCTTTGATTTCTTTACGTTCGTTAGCGTGCATCTGAAGCAAACGGCCGATTCTTTCTTTCTTGTTCTTGACGGAGTTAAGAACTGTATCGCCGGAGTTAACAACGCCGGAGTAAACACGCAAGAAGGTGAGCTGGCCGACATACGGGTCAGTCATGATCTTGAATGCTAAGCAAGAGAACGGAGCTTTGTCGTCAGCTTTTCTGGTAGCAGGCTCGTCTGTATCCGGATCAATACCTTCAACATCAGGAATATCAACCGGGCTTGGAAGCAGTTCAATAACAGCGTCAAGCATTCTCTGAACGCCTTTGTTCTTGAAAGCTGTACCGCAAAGCATCGGCTGAATTTCGCCGGCGATTGTACGAGTTCTCAAGCCTTTAATGATGTCAGCTTCAGAGAGGTCACCGTCATTGAGGTACTTATCCATCAATTCTTCGCTGGATTCAGCAGCTGCTTCAACCATGTAGCTGCGCCACTTTTCGGCTTCTTCCTTCAATTCAGCAGGAATTTCTTCGAAAGCGAACTTCATACCTTGGGAAGCTTCGTCCCAGATGATGGCTTTCATCTTAGCCAAATCGATAACGCCTTTGAATGTGTCTTCAGCACCGATTGGAATAACGATAGGTACAGGATTACCTTTAAGGCGGGACTTCATCTGGTCAAATACTTTGTAGAAATTTGCACCAGTGCGGTCCATCTTGTTTACGAAAGCAAGACGTGGAACTTTGTACTTGTTAGCCTGACGCCAAACGGTTTCAGACTGAGGCTGTACACCGCCTACAGCACAGTAGACCATGCAGGCACCGTCAAGAACACGCATGGAACGTTCAACTTCAACTGTGAAGTCAACGTGTCCCGGGGTATCAATGATGTTGATACGGTGTTCTGGATGGTTCATGTCCATACCACGCCAGAAGGCTGTTGTAGCAGCAGATGTAATGGTGATACCACGTTCCTGTTCCTGCTCCATCCAGTCCATGGTAGCGGCTCCATCATGAACTTCGCCGATCTTATGGTTTACACCGGTGTAGAACAAAATACGTTCAGTAGTGGTTGTTTTTCCTGCGTCAATGTGGGCGGAAATACCGATGTTGCGATAGCGCTCAATCGGAGTTTTACGAGCCATGTTATCTACCTCTAATTAGGGGAAGGAGACCCTTCCCCAGTTACTAAAATTAGTTAAAACGGAAATGAGAGAAGGCCTTGTTGGCTTCAGCCATACGATGGACTTCTTCACGTTTCTTCATAGCGCCGCCACGGCCTTCGGAAGCGTCGATGAGCTCACCAGCCAAACGCTGCGGCATGGATTTTTCGCTTCTGCCTTTAGCGGCTTCGCGCAGCCAGCGCATAGCCAAAGCTAAACGGCGAACAGGGCGGACTTCAACCGGAACCTGGTAGTTAGCACCACCAACACGGCGGGACTTAACTTCAACCAACGGGCGAACATTGTTCAGGGCGGTTGTAAATACTTCTAATGGATCTTTTCCAGACTTTGTCTGAATTTCTTCTAAAGCGCCATACACGATTCTTTCTGCAACGGCTTTCTTGCCGTCAAGCATGATCATGTTGACGAATTTTGTGATTTCTACAGAACCAAACTTTGGATCTGGTAATACTTCACGTTTTGGTACTTCGCGACGACGGGGCATTTTTACCTCAATTCTGTCTTCAGTCAGTTAAAAAAATATTGCAATTCCAATGAACTGCGACTTACTCGGTCATAAAAAGTGACCGTATCCCGG
Organism: Turicimonas sp. TL08; assembly: GCF_054660695.1. Lineage (NCBI taxonomy): Bacteria > Pseudomonadati > Pseudomonadota > Betaproteobacteria > Burkholderiales > Sutterellaceae > Turicimonas > Turicimonas sp. TL08. The sequence goes on along the minus strand of NZ_BAAGDP010000024.1, from coordinate 36,489 downwards.
GTGCGAGCCGGTTAAGCCTTCTTGGGGCGCTTTGCGCCATACTTGGAGCGAGATTGCTTACGATCCTTGACACCTTGTGTATCAAGAGAACCGCGTACAACGTGGTAACGAACACCTGGCAAGTCTTTCACACGGCCGCCACGAATAAGAACAACACTGTGTTCCTGGAGGTTGTGGCCTTCACCGCCGATGTAAGAAATGACTTCGATACCGTTGGTCAAACGTACCTTAGCAACTTTACGAAGAGCGGAGTTTGGCTTCTTCGGAGTTGTTGTGTATACACGGGTGCAAACGCCGCGCTTCTGCGGGCAGTTCTTGAGCGCAGGGCTCTTGCTCTTCTCGATAGCTCTCTCGCGAGGCTTACGCACTAATTGGTTAATGGTCGGCATATAGTCCGTAACGATTAGAAAAACCACTCAATGAGTGGAGGTTAGTAAAAATACTTTTAGGGGAGCTGCGCCGGATCGCGCATTTAGAACTGGCAGAAAAGCCTATCAAAGAACGCGGATCCCGTCGCGGGTTTCCAAAAAGTGCTGTATTTTCACTCTTTTTTTTTGAAAAGTCAAATGAATTCAAAGAGGAATTTCACGATTCAGAATTTTTTTACAAAATTACAGAGTGATCTTTTTCCAAAAATACGAAAGCCGGGCTCATCACCCGGCTCTCTTCTTACCCTACGGTTTTACTAATTACTTAGTAAGTGTGTGGTCAATGGCATTCGCTGGTTCGGCTCTCTTAACCAAATTTTCCTTAGGATCTTCGTACATTCTGTCATGATTTACGATTTCATTATCGAATGGGAAAGGATCCTTCTGGTGACGTGCCTTGTGATAGGCAAGACCAGTACCGGCAGGAATCAGGCGACCGACGATAACGTTTTCTTTCAGACCTCTGAGTTCATCACGTTTGCCCATAATAGCGGCTTCTGTAAGAACACGAGTTGTTTCCTGGAAGGAAGCGGCGGAAATGAACGAATCGGTAGACAAGCTGGCCTTTGTAATACCCAAGAGGAGATTATCGTAGGCAGCCGGACGTTTGCCTTCAGCAAGCATCTTTTCATTTTCATCGAGCATTTCACTGCGTTCGACCTGTTCACCGTTGATGAACTTAGTATCGCCTGAATCAGTAATGATGACTCTTCTAAGCATCTGACGAACAATAACTTCGATGTGCTTATCACTAATCTTCACACCTTGCAGACGATAAACGTCCTGAACTTCATCAACAACGTAACGAGCCAAAGCTTCGATACCGTTCAAGCGAAGAATGTCATGCGGATCGGCAGGACCGTCGACAATGACTTCACCCTTATGAACAACTTGACCGTCGTGAACCAGAATTGTCTTGTCCTTCGGAATAAGGAATTCATGTTCCTTACCTTCAGTATCGGTAATGATGAGGCGCTGTTTGCCCTTAGTTTCCTTACCGAAAGTAACGGTACCGCTAGCTTCAGCCAACACACCGGCATCCTTCGGAGAACGAGCTTCGAACAACTCGGCAACACGCGGCAGACCGCCGGTAATATCACGAGTCTTCTGGCTTTCTGTCGGAATTCTGGCTAAAACGTCACCGACGCTGGCTTTATCGCCGTCATGAACGGTAATAAGAGCGCCTACCGGCAATTGAATACTTACCGGGTGTTCTGTTCCAGGAATCTTAACGAGTTCACCGTTGTCGTCCAACAACTGGATCATCGGACGGCCAATCTTACTGGAAGCAGAGTGTTTTCCTTCGATAACAACCAGAGAGCTTAAGCCTGTAACTTCATCAACCTGGCTCTTAACCGTTACGTTGTCGATAACGTTGGCAAATCTAACGACACCGGCGTATTCAGTAACGATCGGGCGTGTCAACGGATCCCAGTTGGCCAATTCTGTACCAACCTTGACTTCTTGTCCGTCAATAGCGAGCAAGTTAGCGCCGTAAGGAATCTTATGACGTTCTTTTTCGCGGCCGTTAACACCTTCAATAACGATTTCACCGGAGCGGGAAATAACAACTTTATTTCCTTTTTCGCCTGTCACATATCTCATAGAGCTTGTGAAACGGACAGTACCAGCTGACTTGGTTTCAACGTTGCTGGCAACAGCTGTACGGGAAGCGGCACCACCAATGTGGAAGGTACGCATTGTCAACTGAGTTCCCGGTTCACCAATGGACTGGGCAGCGATGACACCAACAGCCTCACCGGTATTAACCAATGTACCACGGCCAAGGTCGCGTCCGTAGCACTTAGCGCAAAGACCATAGCGAGTTTCGCAGGTAAGCGGAGTGCGGACCATCATTTCATCAATGCCGAGCTTGGTAATCGTTTCGACGTCGTCTTCAGTAATGAGATGACCGGCTTCGAATACCAGTTCCTGTGTATCCGGGTTATGAACGTCCTGGGCAACAACACGTCCTAAAACACGATCGCCCAAAGCTTCAACAACGTCACCGCCTTCAACCAAGGCTTTCATGATCACGCCATGGTGAGTTCCGCAATCGTCTTCCGTAACAACCAAATCTTGAGTAACGTCGACGAGACGACGTGTCAAGTAACCGGAGTTAGCGGTCTTCAAAGCGGTATCAGCCAAACCTTTACGTGCACCGTGGGTTGATACGAAGTACTGCAAAACGTTCAAACCTTCACGGAAGTTCGCGGTAATCGGAGTTTCAATAATGGAACCGTCCGGTTTAGCCATCAAACCACGCATACCGGCCAACTGACGAATCTGAGCAGCAGAACCACGAGCACCGGAGTCAGCCATCATGTAGATGGAGTTGAAAGACTCTTGTGTTGTCTTGTTGCCGTGACGGTCGATAACAGGTTCTTTGGAAATTTCTTCCATCATCACCTTACCGACCTGGTCGGAAGTACGACCCCAAATATCAACGACCTTGTTATAGCGTTCGCCGGATGTAACAAGCCCGGATGTGTACTGAGCTTCGATTTCTTTAACTTCTTGTTCTGCTTCGTGAACGAGCTTGTTCTTAGCTTCCGGAACAATCATGTCGCCAATAGCGATAGATAAGCCGCCGATAGTAGCCAGGTGGTAGCCTCTCTGCATGAGCTTGTCAGCAAAGATAACTGTCTCTCTCAAGCCGCAGCGGCGGAAAGCCATGTTAATCAACTTGGCGATTTCTTTCTTCTTCAAAGTCTTGTTAAGAACAGAGAAGGAAAGACCCGGAGGAAGAATTTCTGAAAGCAAAGCACGGCCGGCTGTAGTTTCATAACGAACTATGCGCGGTGTCTTTGTTCCGTCTTCAGCTACATCGTACTCTTTAATTCTGACCGTGCAGCGTGTCTGAAGTTCAATAACCTTGTTAGCTAAAGCTCTTTCAACTTCCCCGATATCAGCAAAGAACATACCCTCACCCTTCGCATTGATGCGGGAGCGAGTGGAGTAGTAAAGACCAAGCACGATATCCTGAGATGGGACGATGGATGGATCGCCGTTAGCCGGGAACAACACGTTGTTGGAGGCCAACATCAAAGAGCGGGCTTCTAATTGGGCTTCCAAAGAAAGCGGTACGTGAACAGCCATCTGGTCACCGTCGAAGTCAGCGTTGAACGCTGCGCAAACGAGCGGATGGAGCTGGATAGCTTTACCTTCAATCAAAAGCGGTTCGAAAGCTTGAATACCGAGTCTGTGAAGAGTCGGAGCACGGTTAAGCATAACCGGATGCTCATAAATGACCTCTTCAAGAATATCCCAAACTACCGGTTCTTGGTTTTCAACCATCTTCTTAGCTGCTTTGATGGTTGTAGCTAAACCGCGGCTTTCTAACTTGTTGAAGATGAACGGCTTGAATAATTCAAGAGCCATCAGCTTCGGAAGACCGCATTGGTGCAGTTTGAGGTACGGGCCGACGGTAATAACGGAACGTCCGGAGTAGTCAACACGTTTACCCAACAAGTTCTGACGGAAGCGGCCGCCTTTACCCTTGATCATGTCAGCCAAGGATTTAAGCGGACGCTTAGACGGGCCGGACATTGCCTTGCCGCGTCTGCCGTTATCAAGCAGAGAGTCAACAGCTTCCTGAAGCATACGCTTTTCGTTGCGGACGATAATATCCGGAGCTTTGAGCTCGAGCAGCTTCTTCAAGCGGTTATTACGGTTAATAACTCTTCTGTAGAGATCGTTCAAATCACTGGTAGCGAATCTGCCGCCGTCCAATGGAACCAACGGACGAAGATCCGGAGGAAGAACCGGGAGGACTTCCATAACCATCCATTCCGGTTTGATACCGGAACGTTGGAATCCTTCCAAGACCTTCAAACGTTTAGCAATCTTCTTGAGCTTAGCTTCAGAAGTTGTTTCCTGCAGTTCCTGACGAAGGGTGTGAACTTCTTCATCGATATTGATGGAAGAAAGCAATTCACGGATAGCTTCTGCTCCCATCATTGCCTTGAATTCATCACCGTATTCTTCAGTCTTAGCAAAGTAGTCGTCTTCAGTCATCAACTGGCCGCGTTTGAGCTCAGTCATGCCTGGGTCAACAACGATATAAGCTTCGAAGTAAAGTACTCTTTCGATATCTCTCAATGGAATATCGAGAACCATACCCATACGGGAAGGCAAGCTCTTTAAAAACCAAATGTGAGCAACAGGGCTGGCCAATTCGATATGGCCCATGCGTTCACGTCTGACTTTAGACAATGTGACTTCGACGCCGCATTTTTCGCAGATGACGCCCTGATGCTTAAGTCTCTTATATTTTCCGCAAAGACATTCGTAGTCTTTTACCGGCCCGAAAATCTTTGCACAGAACAAACCGTCGCGTTCCGGTTTGAAAGTTCTATAGTTAATTGTTTCGGGTTTTTTGACTTCACCATAGGACCAGGAACGAATCTTTTCAGGAGACGCAATACCGATTTTGATTGCGTCAAACGGTTCGTCCTGTTCAACTTTGCTGAATAGAGAATGTAAAGGTATTGTCATTTACTTTGTATCCTTGTCTCGGTGAAGATCGATGTCGATACCGAGTGAACGAATTTCTTTAACCAACACATTGAAAGATTCCGGCATACCGGCATCAATAACTTGGTCACCCTTAACAATGTTTTCGTAAAGTTTTGTACGGCCTGTAACGTCGTCAGACTTCACAGTCAGCATTTCCTGAAGAACATAGCTGGCACCGTAAGCTTCCAAAGCCCAGACTTCCATTTCACCGAATCTCTGACCACCGAACTGTGCCTTACCGCCTAACGGCTGTTGTGTAACCAAAGAGTAAGGTCCGGTTGAACGGGCATGCATCTTATCGTCAACCAAGTGGTGCAGCTTGAGATAGTGCATAACACCAACGGTAACCGGTCTGTCAAACGGTTCGCCTGTTCTGCCGTCAAACAACTGAGCCTGTGTCTTGGATGGGGTCAGCTGCAGTTTCTTAGCAGTTTCATCAGGGAAGGCTAAGTTCAGCATTTCCTTAATATCTTCTTCGCTGGCACCGTCGAAAACCGGGGTTGCAAATGGAACGCCCTTTCTTAAATGCTTAGCAAGATCGATGATTTCGTCATCAGTTAAGGAATCCAAATCTTCCTTCTTACCGCTGCGGTTGTAAATTTCAGCCAAGAATTCTCTTAACTGACCAACCTGCTTGGTTCTCTCCTGCTTGAGCATTTCTTCAATTCTCCAGCCCAAGCCGAAAGCTGCCCAACCCAAGTGAACTTCAAGAACCTGACCGATGTTCATACGGGAAGGAACGCCCAACGGGTTCAAAACGATGTCGACAGGACGTCCGTCGGCCATGTACGGCATATCTTCCACACGGGTAATACGAGAAACCACACCCTTGTTACCGTGACGGCCGGCCATCTTATCGCCAGGCTGCAGTCTGCGTTTGACAGCGATGTAAACCTTAACCATCTTCTGAACGCCGGCCGGAAGCTCATCACCTTGTGTGAGTTTCTTCTTCTTTTCTTCGAAAGCTGCGTTGAATTCTTTTCTCTTTTCATCAAGAGAAACACGAACGTCTTCGAGAACTTTCTGAAGTTCGCCGTCTGCTAAGCGAATATCGAACCACAAATGCGGATTTGTGTTGTCAAGATATTCCTGGGTGATCTTCTTGTTCTTGGTCAAACCGTTAGCACCGCCCTGAGCAACTGCGCCAACTAACTGACGGCTCAAACGTTCGAATGCATCGTTTTCAACGATACGAAGCTGATCGTTTAAGTTTGTTCTATAACGCTTCAATGCTTCGTCAATGATAGACTGAGCACGTTTGTCTCTTTCGATGCCTTCTCTTGTGAAGACTTGAACGTCGATAACGGTACCAACCATGCCGCTTGGAACACGCAAAGACGTATCTTTGACATCGCTGGCTTTTTCACCGAAGATCGCCTTCAAGAGTTTTTCTTCAGCGGTAAGTGTAGTCTCACCCTTCGGTGTTACCTTACCAACCAACACATCGCCTGCCTTAACTTCAGCTCCGATATAAACGATACCGGATTCGTCAAGACGGTTAATTTGGTTTTCACTCAAGTTGGAAATATCGCGAGTGATTTCTTCATTGCCGAGCTTAGTGTCACGGGCAGAAACTGTGAGTTCTTCGATATGGATGGAAGAATATCTATCGTCTGCGACAACCTTTTCGCTGACCATCACAGAGTCTTCGTAGTTATAGCCGTTCCATGGCATGAAGGCGACAATCATGTTCTGACCGAGAGCAAGTTCACCTAAGTCAGTAGAAGCGCCGTCAGCGATTACGTCACCCTTGGAAATTTTATCGCCGGGGTTAACGATAGGACGCTGATTAATATTAGTGCCTTGGTTAGAACGGGTGAATTTCTGCAAGTTGTAGATATCAACACCTACTCTGCCTACAACGTTCTCGTCGTCATTGACACGGACAACAATACGATTAGCATCAACGGAATCAACGATACCGCCTCTTTCTGCGCGAACGGTTGTTCCGGAATCGACGGCTACTGTTCTCTCAATACCAGTACCGACAACGGGTTTTTCAGGACGCAAGCAAGGCACACCCTGACGCTGCATGTTGGAACCCATCAAAGCGCGGTTTGCGTCATCGTGTTCAAGGAACGGAATCAAAGAGGCAGCAACAGAAACGATCTGAGCCGGAGCAACGTCCATATACTGGACTCTTTCCGGACGCATAAGAACGAATTCACCTTTGTCACGGCAGCTGACGAGTTCGTCAGTCAAATTACCTTCGGAATCCAAAGATGCGTTAGCCTGAGCAATAATGTAGTTGCCTTCGTCGATTGCAGATAAGTACGCAATTTCGTTTGTTACTTTACCGTCAATCACCTTACGGTACGGGGTTTCTAAGAAACCATAGTCGTTCAATCTCGCATAAAGAGCCAGAGAGTTGATCAAACCAATGTTCGGACCTTCAGGAGTTTCAATCGGGCAAACACGGCCGTAGTGAGTCGGATGAACGTCTCGAACTTCGAAGCCTGCTCTTTCACGAGTCAAGCCGCCGGGACCCAAAGCGGAAATTCTTCTCTTATGAGTGATTTCAGACAATGGATTTGTCTGATCCATAAACTGGCTCAACTGAGAGGAGCCAAAGAATTCACGAATGGAGGCACTGATCGGCTTGCTGTTGATCAAGTCATGCGGCATTAAATTATCGGATTCAGCTTGACCCAATCTTTCCTTAACGGCACGTTCAACTCTAACCAGACCGGCTCTGAATTGGTTTTCTGTCAATTCACCGACGCAGCGGACACGACGATTTCCTAAGTGGTCGATATCGTCTACTGTACCTTCACCGTTACGGAGCTTAACAATAAGCTTCATGGTGTCGATAATGTCTTCCGGTTCCAATGTCATCGGACCTTGTTCAGTTCCTCGTTCGAAACGGGAATTGATCTTCATACGGCCGACTTTGGACAAATCGTATGTTTCGTTATCGAAGAACAGACGGCGGAAGAGTGTTTCAACAGCTTCTTCTGTCGGGGGTTCGCCCGGACGCATCATTCTGTAGATAGCCACTCTGGCAGAAAGCTGATCCGGTGTTTCGTCTAAACGAAGGGTATCGGAAATGTATGGACCGCGATTCAACTCGTTGATATAGAGAGTTTCGAAATCGAGGATGCCTTTTTCCTTGAAAACTTCGAGAAGTTTCTCAGTGATTTCTTCGTTGGCATTAGCAATAATTTCACCGGTATCCTCATCGTAAATGTTCTTAGCAAGAACTTTGCCGATCAAGAAATCTTCCGGAACCTGAAGTTCAGTAATACCTAATTTTTCGATATCTCTGACGTGCTTAGCGTTGATTCTTTTATCTTTAGCAACGACAACTTTGCCGTCTTTGTCTGTGATGTCGAAACGAGCGACTTCGCCGCGAAGACGGGAAGGAACGATAGCCATCGCGTAACCGCCCGGAGTCATACGGAACTTATCAAAGTCGTAGAACTGGGCCAAAATGCTTTCCGGTGTCATACCAAGTGCCTTAAGCATAATGGTGCCAGGCATCTTACGTCTGCGGTCGATACGGAAATGCAGAATGTCTTTAGCGTCGAATTCGAAGTCTAACCAAGAACCACGGTAGGGGATAATCCGAGCACTGAATAATTTTTTACCCGAACTATGTGTTTTACCTTTATCATGTTCAAAGAACACTCCGGGAGAACGGTGCAACTGAGAAACGATGACACGTTCTGTACCGTTGATGATGAAAGAGCCTTTGTTCGTCATCAATGGGATTTCGCCCATGTATACTTCGGACTCTCTGACTTCCTTTACAGAACTTTGTTTAGGAGAATCTCTGTCGAAGATGACTAAGCGAACTTTTGCGCGAAGTCTTGAGCAATAATTTAAGCCACGAAGCTGGCATTCTGCGACGTCAAAAATAGGTTCATAGAGAACGTATTCTTGGAATTCAAGCCTTGCCAAACCATTGTGGCTAGTGATAGGGAAAATGGAAGTGAAAGCTCCTTGCAAGCCTTCATCACGACGCTCAGCAGCCGGTACATCCTGCTGAAGGAACTCGCGATAGGAATGCAATTGAGTTTCAAGCAAAGAGGGCACTTCAAGCACGCTCGGACGCTTTGCAAAGCTTTTCCGGATGCGCTTCTTTTCAGTGAACGAGTACGACATGAACACTCCGTTCGGAAGAGACAGTAAAATTCCTAAATCCGTAAACACAAGACACGAATAGCCACGCCGAGTCCCTTTATTGGGACTCTCTGCGCGGCAATTTTCAATTTGTCTTGTAACTACAGTCTTTAGAAGACTTCGTATATATCTTTAAAATCAGACACATACGAAGGATTCTAAACTCCGACCCCGTAAAATCAACGGAGTCGGACATTATATATGAAGAATTACTTCAATTCAACCTTAGCACCAGCTGCTTCGAGTTTCTTCTTAGCTTCTTCAGCTTCAGCCTTTGGCAAGCCTTCCTTAACAGCCTTAGGAGCGGATTCTACGAGTTCTTTAGCTTCTTTCAAGCCAAGACCTGTCAATTCACGAACGGCCTTAATTGTAGCAACCTTGTTGGCACCGATTTCAGAAAGAACTACATCGAATTCAGTCTTTTCTTCTGCAGGAGCAGCAGCACCAGCAGCAGGAGCGGCAACTGCAACAGCGGCAGCAGCAGCGGAAACACCGAACTTGTCTTCCATCATCTTGATGAGTTCGGAAACTTCGAGAACGGACATGGACGCAATTGCGTCAAGGATTTCTTCTTTGGACAAAGCCATTTTTAACTCCAAATACGTTGTGTATAAATAAAAAATTTAATTCAAAATCAGGCAGCGGCCTGTTTGGCATCGCGCACTGCAGCAACTGTTCTTGTCAAACGTGCAGGTACTTCATTGAGTGTACGTACGAACTTAGCAACAGGTTCGTTCATAGTGGCCATCAACTTAGCCAAGAGTTCTTCTCTGCTCGGCATAGAGGCCAACTGCTTAACACCTTCAACATCAAGGACGCTGTTAGGCATTGCACCGGCTTTGATGACAAGCTTTTGATTTGTCTTAGCAAAGTCAGACATCACTTTGGCAGCTGAAACTGGATCAGCAGAGAAGCCATAAACGAGAGGACCGACGAATTGATCGGCAAGTCCTTCGAAAGGAGTTCCCTGAACAGCTCTTCTAGCCAGAGTGTTCTTAAGTACACGCAACTTCACACCTTTTTTACGTGCTTCAGCACGTAATTGAGTAGCTGCATCTACGGTCAGCCCACGGAATTCAGCAATAACAAGACCTTCAGTATCAGCTACGATTTCGCTGATTTCTTTGATCATGTCAGCCTTTTCTTGTCTATTAAGACCCATGGTCTGCTCCACTCAGAGGTGCTGAATAAATCAGCACCGGTTCAACATAACCGGCTCGCTCCGAGAGCCTAACAATTCTGCCTCCTACGGAGGACACAACGCAGAATCTCTCTTCGGTTGCCATCTGCGCCGGACAACTAATGTTATTTAAGGGTTGACACCTTCCGGCGGTCTTTGATAGCTACAGTCTCCTGAGAGACTGTAACCCAAAGTTCTTTACTTAAAAAAGTGAATACCTATTAAGCAAGTGTCTGAACATCAACCTTGACGCCAGGGCCCATGGTTGAAGAGACAGCAAGCTTACGGAGGTAAACACCTTTAGATGAAGCTGGTTTAGCTTTGTTCAAAGCTTCGATAAGAGCCTTGACGTTAACCAACAATTTGTCGGCTTCGAAAGAAGCACGGCCGATTGGGGCGTGGATAATACCAGCTTTATCAGCTCTAAACTGTACTTGACCTGCTTTAGCATTCTTAACAGCTTGAGCAACATTCGGTGTAACGGTTCCGACTTTCGGGTTAGGCATCAATCCGCGTGGACCGAGGATCTGACCTAACTGACCGACAAAGCGCATAGCGCTTGGTTCAGCAATAACGACGTCGAAGTCGAGGTTGCCGCCTTTAACGGAAGCAACGAGGTCTTCCAAACCGACAACATCAGCACCGGCTTCTTCTGCAGCTTCAGCAGCAGCACCGGCAGCGAAAACAGCAACTCTAACTGTCTTGCCTGTACCGGCAGGCATAACAACTGCACCGCGAACAGCCTGGTCGCTCTTACGAGGATCGATACCGAGCTGAACGGCAACGTCAACGGATTCGTCGAACTTAGCGTTAGCAAGAGCTTTAACTAATTCGAGAGCTTCGTTGATGGAATAGAATTTCTGAGCTTCAACTTTGGAGTTGTTCTCTTTTTCACGCTTTCCAAGTTTTGCCATTATTTCACTCCTTCAACCGTAATACCCATGGAACGTGCGCTTCCAGCGATTGTACGCACAGCGGCGTCCATATCAGCAGCGGTCAAGTCAGGCATTTTTGTCTTAGCGATTTCTTCTGCCTGTGCACGAGTGATTTTGCCTACTTTGTCAGTATGAGGGCGTGCGGAACCCTTTTGAATCTTAGCGGCTTTCTTGATCAAGATTGTGGCCGGAGGAGTCTTCATAATGAATGTGAAGCTCTTGTCGGCGTAAGCTGTGATCACAACCGGAATTGGGAGACCAGGTTCAACACCTTGAGTCTTGGCATTAAATGCCTTGCAGAATTCCATAATGTTGAGGCCACGCTGACCTAAAGCCGGACCAATCGGAGGAGAAGGATTAGCCTTTCCTGCCGGCACTTGAAGCTTAATAAAGCCTACAATTTTCTTTGCCATTTATTTTCCTTACGGGTAAGACGCTCTGACGAGCTCCCCGAGGTAAAGTCCACAAAAAACGTATTTATTCCCGGACTAAGAAATAAATACTAGGAAATCTTTTCAACTTCGTTAAAGGCCAATTCAACAGGCGTATCACGGCTGAAGATTGAAACAATAACCACAAGTTTGTTTTTCTCGTAACTGACTTCGTCGATATAGCCTTCGAAATCAGCAAACGGACCGGTAGTGATTCGAACTTCTTCACCAACCTCAAACTGGAAGCGAGGTCTTGGTGTGTCTGTTCTATCTTCCATTCTCTTTTTGATTTCTTCAATCTCTTTAGTTGGAAGCGGAGTAGGTCTGTTTGCAGAACCACCGAGAAAGCCCGTTATTCTAGGCGTATTTTTGACTAAATGCCAAGTCTCGTCGTTCATTAACATGTTAACAAATATGTATCCGGAGTACATACGACGTGTAGACACACGTTTTTTTCCGTCCTTTACTTCGGAAACATCTTCGGTCGGGACAAGGATTTCATCAAAAGCGTCTTCTAAACCGGCCCTTTTGATTCTGTCTCTAAGTGCTGTTTCAGCACTTTTTTCCATTCCAGAGTACGTATGAACAACGTACCACTTTTTATCGCCTGTCATCTTTGTCTCCTAGATAAGCAAACGGAGAGCCAAATCGATAAGAGAATCAACCAAGAAAAGGAAGAAAGCAACAACGACAACGAAAGCACATACGATACCTGTTGTGTTCACTGTTTCTTTTCTGGTTGGCCAGACTACTCTGCGCAGTTCTTCGTAAGAGGCTTTGCAGTAAGCTGCGAACTCTTTACCAGGTGCGCTAAACCAACCAATAACTGCACCGACGAGAATGCAGCCAAGAAGAACACCAACTCTTACTAAAGTCGGCTGATCAGCAAGAAGAGCAAAAGCGAAAACACCGCTTAATGCAATGACAATTGCCACTGCCATTAAAGCGACTCCACTCTTAGACTCTACCGGCTTTGCGTTTTGCGTACTCATTCTTTATCTCTCACCGGTTTCCCGGTAAACAAACCGCGATCCACTAAGGGATCGCGGTGTTTTTTAGTGGCAGGGGCAGAAGGAATCGAACCCTCAACCTACGGTTTTGGAGACCGTCGCTCTGCCAATTGAGCTATACCCCTAATATTTTGTTATTAGCCTTCGATCTTGGAGACAACACCAGCACCTACTGTGTGGCCGCCTTCACGAATAGCGAAACGAAGACCTTCTTCCATAGCGATCGGAGCGATCAACTGAACGTCCATACGGATGTTGTCGCCTGGCATAACCATTTCAACGCCTTCCGGCAATTGGATTGTGCCTGTTACGTCTGTTGTACGGAAGTAGAACTGTGGACGATAGCCTTTGAAGAACGGTGTGTGACGGCCGCCTTCTTCCTTGCTCAATACGTACACTTCAGCCTGGAATTCAGTATGAGGTGTGATTGTGCCTGGTTTGGCCAATACCTGTCCGCGTTCAACTTCTTCACGCTTTGTACCGCGGAGAAGAATACCGACGTTGTCGCCTGCCTGACCCTGGTCAAGAAGCTTACGGAACATTTCAACGCCTGTGCATGTTGTCTTAGCTGTCGGACGAAGACCAACGATTTCGATTTCGTCGCCAACTTTGATTACACCGCGTTCTACACGGCCGGTAACTACTGTACCGCGGCCGGAGATGGAGAATACGTCTTCAACAGGCATAAGGAATGGCTGGTCGATAGCACGTTCCGGTGTCGGAATGTAGCTGTCAAGTGTGTCAGCCAACTTAAGAATGGACTGTTCGCCCATCGGACCTTTGTCGCCGTCAAGAGCCATACGAGCAGAACCCTTGATGATTGGAATATCATCGCCTGGGAAGTCGTAGTTGCTCAACAATTCGCGAACTTCCATTTCAACCAATTCGAGAAGTTCTTCATCGTCAACCAAGTCGCACTTGTTCATGTAAACGATGATGTAAGGTACACCTACCTGACGGGCAAGAAGGATGTGTTCACGTGTCTGAGGCATAGGACCGTCAGCTGCGGAAACAACCAAAATAGCGCCGTCCATCTGAGCAGCACCGGTAATCATGTTCTTAACATAGTCAGCGTGGCCCGGGCAGTCTACGTGAGCGTAGTGACGATGTTCTGTTTCGTATTCAACGTGAGCTGTATTAATGGTAATACCACGAGCTTTTTCTTCAGGAGCTGCATCGATCTGGTCGTATGCTTTTGCTTCACCGCCGAACTTCTGAGAAAGAACGGAAGTAATAGCAGCTGTAAGAGTTGTCTTACCATGGTCAACGTGACCGATGGTGCCTACGTTAACATGAGGCTTGGTACGCTCATATTTTTCTTTTGCCATGTGTAGCTCCTGAATTCTGCCTTTTGCAGAAAAATTAAAAAATCTCGTATATAAATCTGGTGCCCATGACGCGGATTGAACGCGTGACCTCTCCCTTACCAAGGGAGTGCTCTACCACTGAGCCACATGGGCGATGGAGCGGGTGAAGGGAATCGAACCCTCGTCGTAAGCTTGGAAGGCTTCTGCTCTACCATTGAGCTACACCCGCGAAACTACAACCGAAGTTACTTTAGTTTCAACTCAGAATACTGGTGGAGGGGGATGGATTCGAACCATCGTAGGCGTGCGCCAACAGATTTACAGTCTGCCCCCTTTAGCCACTCGGGCACCCCTCCATGTATCAGAGAGTCGGAGATTTTAACAAGTTTTTAGAACTTGTCAAGTCAAGCGTTAATTTTTTGAAATATTTTGTTTCCTATTGGTGGAGGGGGATGGATTCGAACCATCGTAGGCGTGCGCCAACAGATTTACAGTCTGCCCCCTTTAGCCACTCGGGCACCCCTCCGAAAAGGAAACCGCTATCTTAACATAGGTTTCTTTACATTAGCAACTCAATTGCAATTCCGGCGAACATCAAACCCCAACCTAATGCGGAAATTTTTCCGAGCCAGGGCTTCCTAGTTTTTTCGTTCTCCACTAAGGCTCTAATCACTTTATCTTTCTGCTCAGGGTCCTTAATGTAAGCGTAGGCTGCGATTTGTTCCCCTCTTGTGCTCAGAACCAGGAAAACTAAAGTCAGTCCGAAATCATTTAGAGCCCCTCCCCAAATTTCGGAAGAGAGGCTAACAAGTCCGTCTGCGAATGTCACGGCGGACAAGATATAAAGCACTAGATTCCAATAGTAGGCAATCCTCGTATCTTTAAGGCGGATTTTCTTATTGGAATTAAAGGATTCGTTTTGTTTGTCCATTTCTAAATTAGATTATCTTCTGCCGTTATTTTCGTCTTTAATAACTTCAGCGTCTTCTATCTCTTGTCTCGTTCTGCCGATTCTGGCAGGTCTGCGGAAACCACGGCTTGAAGAGTGGTCCTGATAATTGGTGTCATATTTATCTTCTGCAGGCTCATTTTTATTAAAAACTCCCGCAATCCAACGAGAAGCTGCCAATAAGGCACACACCCCGAAGAATCCCAGAAGCAGAGCACTGATAACCGGAATAACAAACATAGCTAACAGCACAATTACCGCTACGGCCGCCGCTACCCAGATAATTTTTTTTATCGGATAGTTCATCACGTTCCTTGTAAATTAATTGTCAACTCATGACTGATTGTTAATCTACGTCAATTTACAGGAAAAATTCAAAAGTTTTTTGTTAAAAAGTCCGTCTACCTTCGGATGATCCCAAAGATCCTCGATTATGAAAAAAGTTCACACTCGATTCAAGGTATACTTGACAACTATCTTTATTTTGGTACGGGTCTTTCCAGACCTTTTGAGGAAAAAATGACAAGTAACGATTTGATGGTCCTTCCGGACGTTCAATCCTCTCTAGACCGCCGTAATATTCCTATTGAAAAAGTTGGGGTCAAAGGGATCAAAACCCCGATTTTAGTTAAGACTGTTCTGGGTTCCCAGCATACTGTTGCCGATGTTGAAATGTACGTTTCTTTACCGGCAGACAAAAAAGGCACCCATATGTCCCGCTTTTGGACTTTACTCGAAAGCATCAACAAGCCTTTTTGCCCTACTCTTTTAACTGATGTAATGGCACAGATGCTTTCTTCTCTAAAAGCTGATGGCGGTTATATCAGTCTTACCTTTCCGTTCTTTATGGAAAAAGCCGCCCCGGTTTCTGAACTTCACAGCACAATGAACTATCAAGTTCAATTAGTTGCTGAGGCTAAAAACGGCCATATCAAAATTAATCAAAAAGTTGAAGCTCCGGTAACAAGTTTGTGTCCATGCAGCAAAGAAATCAGTAAGTATGGTGCTCACAACCAGCGTTCTTTAGTTTCTATCAATGCAGAGCTCGAAACCAATTTTGCTATTGAAAAGCAAATTGAGATGATTGAATCTTCCGCTTCCTGTCCCGTTTGGGGTCTGTTGAAGCGTTCTGACGAAAAATTCGTTACTGAACATGCTTACGAAAATCCGAAGTTCGTTGAAGACTTAGTCAGAGATGTCGCCATCCTTTGCCAAGACGAGCCGGCCATTCTCTCCTTCACAGTGGAAGCAGAAAACTTTGAGTCTATTCATAATCACTCTGCTTTTGCCTCGATCACTTTTTCTAAGAAAGCTGAAGAATAAGAGAGCGTCTTCAAAAAATGCTTAATACTCAGAAAGACTATATCTCGAGCCTCTTCACAGAGGCCCTGAAAGAAATTGGTGCTCCGGAGACTGCAAAGGTTATCCTGGAGAAACCGAAGCAAGCCGCTCACGGCGATGTGGCCTGCACTGTGGCACTACAGTGCGCCAAAGCTATGAAAAAGGCACCTCGTGATATCGCAGCACAGCTTGTTGAAAAGATCAAAGCACAGCCGGGCACCGAGACATTCTTCAAAAATATAGAAATTGCAGGGCCGGGCTTCATCAACATGACATTGTCCGATCAAGCCAAGCAGGAAGTTGTGAAGGTTGTTTTGGAAGAAGGCACAAAATTCGGCTGTCTTCCGACCGACAAAGATAAAACTATTCTTATTGAGTTTGTTTCTGCGAATCCAACCGGTCCGCTTCACTTAGGTCACGCTCGCCAGGGAGCCCTCGGCGATGTACTGACCAATTTGTTTAAGTCTCAAGGATGGGTTGTCAGCCGCGAGTTCTATTACAACGATGCCGGCGTTCAGATCCAGAAGTTAACCGACAGCGTCCAGGCTCGAGCCAAAGAAATTTTGGGTATAGATGTCAAATTCCCGGAAGACGGCTATCAAGGCGAATATATTCGCGACATCGCTCAGAAATATCTAGATAAAGAAAGCTTCAGCGCATTCGACGGCGAACCTATTCACAGCAGCGGAAATGTCGACGATCTAGAAAACATTCGTAAGTACGCTGTTGCTTATCTGAGAAACGAGCAGTACAACGATCTACAAGCTTTCGGCGTCTCCTTTGATAACTATTTCTTAGAAAGCTCTTTATATAGAGACGGAAGAGTTCAAAACGCTGTTGCAGCCATCGATAAAGCCGGAAAACTTTACGAGAAAGACGGCGCACTGTGGTTTAAATCCACAGATTTCGGCGATGATAAGGACCGTGTCGTAAAGAAGACTGACGGAACTTACACATATTTCGTTCCTGATGTGGCCTATCACCTTAACAAGTTTGAACGAGGATTCAAGAAAGCTTTGAACATTCAAGGCACAGACCACTTCGGTACAGTAGCACGTGTCCGTGCCGGCATTCAGGCGGCTGCACCTGCTTTCAACTTTGAAGTTCCAAAAGATTTCCCTGCATATCTTCTTCATACGATGCTTCACGTCATCAAAGACGGTCAAGAAGTAAAGATGAGTAAGAGAGCCGGAACCTATGTAACTTTGCGTGATCTGATAACATGGATTGGCAAAGACGCAGCCCGTTTGTTCTTAGTTAACAGAAAGAGCGACGCAGAGTTCAATCTGGATATCGATTTGGCTCAAAGTCAGTCTGATGAAAATCCGGTGTATTACCTTCAATACGCTCATGCCCGCATTTGCTCTATTTTTGCGCAAGCAGCCGAAAAAGGATTCAGTGTTCCGAGCGAACACCAGGCCTCAAGCTTCGATCTGAGCGTTTTAACAGCTCCTTCCGAGCTCGCTTTGATGAATTTGCTCTCTGACTATCCGAATGTTCTTGCCTCGGCCGCGAACGAACTTGCACCGCACAGCTTAGTTGCGTATTTGTCTGATCTGGCATCCAAGTTCCATTCTTTCTACAATTCAGAAAGAGTACTCGTTGAGGATGAGAAGACAAGAAATGCTCGTCTCGCTTTATTGTTGGCGGTCCAGCAAGTCTTCAAAAACGGCCTCGGAATCTTGGGAGTGTCAGCTCCGGAAAGATTGGACAGAGCCGATAAGGAGCAATAGAAATGGCAGGCAGATCCGGTTTTGGAACGTGGTTTTATGGATTTTTAGTCGGGGGTGTCGTAGGTGTTGGTGCCTGCGCAGCGGCTGCTCTTTTCATTACCAATGCACCGATTCCTTTTATCAATAAAGTGAACCAGGCCAGTGAGAAAATCAATCCTATCGCCAACGGTGCGATTCCGGATCCGAACGCTGCGCTTAATGGAACCGGAGACTCACCGGCCAACGCTCCGAAAAGCAAAGTTGTAACTGTAGAGCCTCAGTATCCTAACCCTGCCGATGTCGCCAACCCTAAAGAAGAGGCTAAGCAGCCGGCTGAAGAAACTTACCGTTATGTTGTCCAAGCGGGTGCTTTCAAAGGAGAAGCTGAGGCAGAAAACCTTAGAGCAGAGCTTGGCCTTCTCGGCTTTGAATCTCGCATCATTAAGAGAGTTGAAAACGGAACAACATGGTACAGAGTCCGTCTCGGACCTTACGGGACCAATCAAGAAGCCAATGATGTCAAAACCCGCTTAATGCAGAACTCGTTCCAGGCAACAGTAGGACGAGTGAAATAAACATCTTCAGTAGTATCCGATACGCAGTCTTTTGACTGCGTATTGTTATTTAATTTCCTCTTCAGTTCAATTTACTAGCATTTTTGAATATTTTATTTATTAGGTTTAAATATGCTCAGACGTTCAATACTTGCTGCAGCAATCGCAGCTTTTATGCCTCTGACAGTTTTTGCATCTGCGGATAAGCCAGTTGCCGGAACTGATTACGTTGCTTTAAAAACTCCGGTTCAAACTTCCAATCCAAAGAAAATCGAAGTTCTTACATTTTTTGCTTATACCTGCCCGCACTGCTACACCTATGAAAAATCAGTAGAACCTTGGGCAGCCCAGCTTCCGAATGATGTTGTTTTCAAGAGAATCCCGGTGGCATGGTCTGATAAAACCAAGCACTTCACTCAGACCTATTACGCGCTTGAAGCACTCAATAAGCTCGATCCGTACCACGACATGATGTTCAATGCCGTTATTAAAGAAGGCAGAGAAATGCCGGACCTTAACAGCGTTGCTGATTATTTAGCCTCCAATGGGCTGAATAAGGAAGAGTTCTTAAAGGCCGCTAATTCTTTCTCCACGAAGATGAACACTGAAAAGGCTCGCAAAACATGGATGGCTTATGACATCGACGGCACTCCTTGTAATGCAGTCAACGGAAAATACATCACCGCGCCTCATATGGTCGGGACACGCGAGGGCGCTATCCAGGTGATGGATTTCCTAATCAACAAAGAAAGAGAAAGTAACAAATAATTCTCTCTTCTGCGAGTAAGCTCCTTAACGTTCCACTCTAAGGAGCTTTTTTTCATTCGCAGCCTGCAGGAAGCCGCTCTGCACCATTAAAATGATCTCTTTATTGCGGTTTAGTACGCTTTCACGGAAATTAAATAAATGAACATTTTTCTTACAGGAGCTTCCAGCGGAATCGGAGAAGCGCTCGCAAAAGAATTTGCCGCTAAGGGCGCAACTCTCGGACTTGTTGCCAGAAGAAAAGAAAAACTCGATGAGATTATCTACCGCCTTCCACACTCTCATTTGCATAAGGCCATTGTCTGCGATGTAACTGATAGAGAAAAATTGATTGACGAAGCCCGTAAGTTCGATAAAGAATGCGGCGGCGTGGATGTGGCAATCGCCTGTGCAGGTGTCTCTATCGGAGTCAAAACACAATTCAAAGAGGACTTGGAAGTATTTGACCAAGTATTCGAAACCAATGTGTTATCCATGGCCTCCACTTTCCACGCTTTTGAAGCACCGATGATGGAAAGAAAAAGAGGAACGTTGGTTGGTATTGCCAGCGTAGCCGGCATCCGCGGCTTACCAGGAAGCGAAGCGTACTGCGCAAGCAAATCAGCAGTCATCACTTACTGCGAAAGTCTGCGCGTGGAAATGAAAAAGCACGGCGTGGACGTCGTGACCATTTCTCCGGGATTTGTGAAGACGCCTTTAACCGCAAAAAATCCGTATAAGATGCCTTTCCTTCTGACACCGGAAGAATTTGCCAAAGAGGCTGTTAAAGCTATCTTTGAGAAAAAGTCCTATGTGACGATTCCTTGGCAAATGGGCGTGCTCTCTAAAGTTCTGAGGATCATTCCAAACTGCCTGTTCGATAAGATTTTGGCATCAAGAAAGCAGAAACCAAGAAAAACATCTACACAGAA
Source organism: Turicimonas sp. TL08 (assembly GCF_054660695.1). Classification (NCBI taxonomy): domain Bacteria; kingdom Pseudomonadati; phylum Pseudomonadota; class Betaproteobacteria; order Burkholderiales; family Sutterellaceae; genus Turicimonas; species Turicimonas sp. TL08. The sequence continues at coordinate 16,326 of NZ_BAAGDP010000024.1, read as the reverse complement.
CTAACGAAATGGCGCCTTTGGCGCCTTTTCTTTCTTCGCTAGGGCATTTCCTTTCGCAATGCTTCAAAACCTCTCTGGAGGTCTCTTATAAGGTCTTCTGCATCTTCCAGCCCAATGGACAACCGAAGCATCTTTTCAAAAGCTGTTGAATCATCTTTGCATCGCTTTCCGTAACTCCGGATAAGCAAACTTTCATAACCGCCCCATGAATATCCAAGCCCGAAGAGTTTAAGGTTGTCCAAGAAAGCATCCAAAGCAGCATCAGGCACATTGTCTTTTAGTTTGACAGCAAATAAGGCTGCGGCTCCCGTGAAATCTCTTTTCCAGATCGGATAACCGGGATCTTTTTCGTGAGCAGGCCACAAAATCTTTTCGACCTCCGGCTGCTGCTCTAACCAATCAACAATTTTCTGCGCGGATTTGAACTGTGCCTCCATTCTGACTTTCATCGTCCGAATGCCGCGATGGGCCAAATAAATAGTGTCTGCCGGAGCTAACTGTCCCATCGTAATGCTGACGGCCTTTACCAAAGGCCACGCCTTGGCATTGCAGGTTGCCGTTGACATCAGCAAATCAGAATGGCCTCCGATGTATTTAGTCGCTGCATGGATGACAACATCGACACCAGCTTTCAACGGCTGAAAATACATTGGAGTCGCCCAAGTATTGTCGATCATGGTCCAGACGTTATGTTTTTGAGCAACACGAACAATCGCCGGAACATCCTGCATCTCAAAGGAGTGACTGCCAGGGCTCTCCATAAAAATCAAACGGGTGTTGGAACGTATGAGCTCCTCAATTCTCTCACCTATCGTCGGAATGTAAAACTCAACCTCAATTCCTAGTCCTCGTAGAATCGTTTCACAAAACTCTCGTGTAGGTCCATAGACTGAGTCTGTAACCAACACATGGTCGCCTGCCTTCACAAAAGCAAAAAAAGGAATCACGCAGCCGGCAAGACCGGTGGAATAGGCCCAAGTACCTTCCCCGCCTTCCAGCTCGTTCATCAATTGAAAGAAAGCATCGTGTGTGGGTCCTCCCCCGGTCCCATAAGTCAAAACTTCCTCTCCGTTCATTTGACGGCGTGTTCTTTCTTTCATATCTGCGGAAGAATGGTGCAAAACCGTAGAGCCGTTAAACGGTGGAATATTGACAAAACCTTGGCTCACGTCTGTGTTTCTACCGACATGAACCAGCTTAGTTGAAATGCTGGAAGAAAAGTCGCTCATACTTGGATCCGGAGTGTTCTTTGACTAGGACAAAAAATTATAAACCGGCTGTTATTATTAAACGATCTTCTTGGACTGCGAGTGACTTTGTCTTGCTTCAGTTTAAAAGAAACCCGAGCGATGTGGCCCGGGTTTTCTTTTGCGAAGCAGTTGATTACTTCATTGGTTTCCTATTAATACGCATAATCTGGTGCGGTCTGATAAGGAATAATGGTGTGAAGTATCCGCTCCAGATGTGAGCCAGTCTGGTAAACGGGACAACCAAAAATACCAACAAACCGATGAAGATATGCCATTTCTGAGGTTCGGGAACCTGCAGCATGTAGGTCCAAGCATTCGGGTCGAAAGTAAGTAAACCATGGACCCAAGAGCGGAACAATACGATGGTTGCACCGGAGTGGTCATACAGATAGGACTCAATAACGGAAGCGCATCCGAAAAGCAATACGGCAATCAGGAGAATCAAAACCAGGTAGTCGCTTGGTCTTGATGCTGTTCTGACTCTATCATTGAAACAACGGCGGAAGAACAGAATAAAGATGCCAAGGACTGCTACAACGGCAAAGGTGCCTCCTACAAAGACTTCAACCAGTTGGTGAACGGCAGGAGTCATTCCCATCATGTCGAGGATTGCGCTCGGAGTAAAGAGGCCGAAGACGTGACCGAAGAACACGATGATGACACCGATATGGAACAAATTTGCGCCCCACATCAAGTCTTTTTTATCGATGAGTTCGCTGCTCTGGCTCTTCCAGGAAAACGGGCTAATCAGATACCTGGCAAAGCTGCCGAGAAGCAGGATTGCCAAGATCGCATAGGGCATCACTTGGAAGATCACGAAATTTAAGGTTAGATAGAGATCATTCATCATTAGCCTCCCACCTTATCGGTACTGCGTTCATACTCTTCGAAAAGAGGGATGACCTTTCGGTTCATTGGACCGCCGAAGATAACCGACGCTCTGCGGCGCATGTCAGCACCGCCTCCCAAGTTAATTCCTTGAGAACCCTGAGACAGCATACTTGCCATATGGTTGCGGTTGGCTGACGGTACGACAAAGCGGTCTTTATAGTCGGCAATAGCAAAGAGATTATGCATATCGCAAACATCCTGCAATGTCAGTCCCAAAGAATCCAGAAGCTTAACGTCCGGACTATCCTTGAGCTCTTCAGGGAATACCTCACAAGTCAGGAACTGAGATATTCCGGCACCGTTGCTGTAAGAACGAAGGATCTTTCTTTCAGCCAACAGGCGTCCTAGAGCATCCAGAACCGGTTTTGTGTTGCCTGCGGTAAACAGATTTGCCAAGTACTGGACAGGAATACGCAGACTTTCTACATCCGGAAGATCCCCCTTCAAAGAAAGCTTGCCCGCATCGACTGCCTGAGCAATCGGAGAAAGCGGCGGAACATACCAAACCATAGGCAGAGTTCTGAATTCCGGGTGCAACGGAAGCGCTACGCCCCACTTGCAGATCATCTTGTAGATTGGAGATTTCTTCGCGGCCTCGATCCAGTCGTGAGAAATTCCTGCTTCAAGTGCTTGAGCTTCAACATTCGGATCGTTCGGATCCAAGAAAATGGATTTCTGGGCTGCGTAAAGATCTTCTTCGTTTGGTGTGGAAGCGAGCTCCTTAATGCGGTCCGCATCGTAAAGCATTACGCCCATGTAACGAATACGCCCGACGCAGGTTTCAGCGCAAACGGTCGGCTGACCGCTTTCTACACGCGGATAACAGAAAATGCATTTCTCGGCTTTCCCTGTAGACCAGTTGTAATAAACCTTCTTGTACGGGCAGCCGGAGACGCACATTCTCCAACCGCGGCACTTGTTCTGGTCGACCAAGACGATGCCGTCTTCTTCACGCTTGTAGATCGAACCGGACGGGCAGCTGGCTACGCAGGCCGGGTTCAAGCAGTGTTCGCACAGACGCGGCAGATAGTACAAGAAAGTGTTCTTGTACTGTGCGTAAATTTCGCGCTCTACGTTAGCTAAGTTGACATCCGGTGTAGTCATCAGATCCGTACCGCCGAGGTTATCGTCCCATGCGGCACTGTTGACAATCTTCTTCATCTTCTTTCCGGTCAGATAAGAGATTGGCTGTGCCGTCACAGAAGTCTTCATACGAGGAGCTTTCTGCAGGTTCTGATAATCGAAGGTATACGGCTCGTAGTACTCATCAATTCCCGGAAGCTTGCCGTTCGCAAAAATTCCGGCGAGTACGCCGAGTTTGCTGCCGCGGCGAAGGCGAAGAGTACCGTTTTTAAGTTCCCAGCCGCCCAGCCACTTCTTTTGGTTTTCCCATTGTTTCGGATAACCGACGCCCGGCTTTGTTTCAACATTGTTGAACCAAATATATTCGGTACCGGGGCGGTTAGTCCACACATTCTTACAGGTAACGGAACAAGTATGACAACCGATGCATTTATCGAGGTTTAATACCATCCCTATTTGTGCACGGATTTTCATAAATTACCTCCTTTGCTCGGAGCTTCTTCTTCCATCCAGTCGATCTTATTCATCTTTCTCATCCACACGAAGTCGTCTCTGTTTGGAGCGATAGTTCCGTAATAATTGAAGGCATAAGAGAGGTGAGCGTAACCGCCGATCATGTGAGTCGGATTGACGATAACTCTTGTCGGAGAGTTATGGTCGCCGCCTCTCATGTGGTTAATCTCAGATCCCGGTGTATTAACTGTCTTTTCAGTAGCGTGCTGCATGATGCATAGGCCTTCCGGCATTCTTGAAGAGACAATGGCTCTTGCAACAACTGAACCGTTGCAGTTCCAGCACTCGATCCAATCGTTATCAACGATGCCGGCGTTGGCCGCATCGAGGTTGCTCATCCAAACTACAGGACCTCCTCTGGACAGCGCAAGCATTCTTTCGTTGTCGTAATAAGTGGAGTGAATACCCCATTTCTGGTGGGCGGTCATAAAGTTCAGCATGATGACTTTATTGCCGTTTGCCGCAATATCCTTATAACCCTCCAACGATCTCTGGAATGCAGGCGGACGATATTGAGCAAATTCCTGACCGAAAGCTCTCATCCAGCTATGGTCTTGATAGAACTGCTGTCGTCCCGTCAGAGTACGCCACGGAAGTTTGACAAACACGTTCTGCCAGAATGCTACATACGGAGTTTCCGGAGTAATCGTGCCGGACCAGTCCGGAGCGGTAAATGTCTTAGCCGGACGGTGAGCCAAATCGTCGAAGGTAATCTTGTCTTCGATATGACCTTCGGACATCCAGCGGCATTTAACACCGCATTGGTTTTCAACGAATGTCCAGCTGCGGTACGACAAAGCACCGTTGGTTTCCGGAGAAACTCTCATGATGAAGTTAGCGGCATTGATGTCGGTAAGCATCTTCGGACGTCCTTTAGCAACGCCTTCGGTAACCGTACCGTTCAACTGCCTTAACTCTTCAATTTCCGGATCCAGGTTCCATTTGATGCCGCGGTTGCCGCCGCCCTTTGTGCTGAGCAGAGGTCCAATAGACGTGTACTTATCGTAAATGGTGCGGTAGTCTCTCGGAACTGCGTGAATCAACGGAGCTGTCTTGCCCGGAATCAAATCGCATTCGCCCTTGTACCAGGCCTTAACATCCAGAGCTTGGCCCAATTCATGAGGAGAATCGTGACCGAGCGGCGTCATAACCATATCAACGACGTTACCGAATTTATCCGGATACATCGCAGCGATTTCAGAAAGTTTTTTGGCGATGTCCTTGTAAGTATCCCAGTCGCAACGGCCTTCCCAAGAACATTGAACGGCTTTAACGAACGGATGGATGAAGCTGTGCATATCCGTTGTGTTGATATCGTTCTTTTCGTAGAAGGTTGCTGTCGGAAGGATGATGTCGGAGTAAATGGACGTTGTACTCATACGGAAGTCCATATTGACCAACAGATCCAATTTACCCGTGACAGGCGGACGCCATTTAACCATTTGCGGAAGCAGCGAGCCGTCCTTTTCTGTTAATTCTCCGCCGAGAATACCGCTCTGAGTTCCCATTAAATGTCTCAGGAAGTATTCCTGACCTTTGCCGGAAGAACCGAGCAGGTTCGAACGCCAAACGAATAAGTTTCTCGGCCAGTTTTCTTCAGCATCCAAATCCTGGCAGCTGAACTGAATCTTCTTGGCCTTGAGCTGATCGATCAAATACTGAGTCGGATCCTCGTTGGCTTTCTGAGCGAGCGGGGCAATCTTTGTCGGGTTGACGTTGAGCTGAGGAGCAGAAGGCAGCCAGCCCATCATTTCAGACTTAACGTTATAGTCGACATAAGTGCCGTTATAAACTTTGGTATCTGCCAAAGGAGACAGCATATCGGACAGAGGAATTCTTTCGTAACGCCACTGGTCGGTATGTTCATAGAAGTAGCTAGTCGCATTCATATGGCGGCTGGCGGGCTCCCAGTCTTTGGCAAAGGAGTATTCGGACCATCCGGCTTCCGGACGAATCTTTTCCTGACCCACATAGTGGCACCAGCCTCCGCCGACGACACCGCAAGTACCGCACATCAACAGAAGGTAAATAATCGTACGGTAAGTGTTATCGGTCTGGAACCACTGGTTAACGCCTGCGCCCATCAGAACGCAAGCCCGGCCTTTGGTCTTAGAAGCTGCTTTTGCAAACTCACGAGCTACAGTGATTGCATATTCGGGTTCAACGCCGGTAATGACAGACTGCCATGCCGGTGTAAACGGCACGTTATCTTCGTAGCTATGAGCAACTTCACCGCCCAAGCCTCTGTCGACGCCAAGGTAGCTGCCGAACAAATCGAACACTGTAGCGACTAAGTATTCTTTTCCGTCAACTTTAATTGTCTTAGCAGGAACTTTTCTAACGATTACATCGGACGTCTGTTCGTTCGGAGTGAACATCGGACGTTCTCTTCCGCCGAAGTACGGGAAGGAAACATCGACCACTTCCGGCGAATCCTTCAAGAATGACAACTGCGGCTTAATTTCTTTGCCGGTCCGTCCATCTACGGAGTTCAAGTTCCATTTACCGAGATCCTGGCCTTCTTTTTGACCCCAACGGTAACCCATTGAGCCCTGCGGAACGGCCACATCTTTTGTCAGTTCGTCATAGACGACGGTCTTCCATTCCGGATTGTTCTCTCCGGCCGGAGCGCCGATATCGCATTCGCGAAGCAGACGTCCCGGAACATAGCCGCCCTTTTCATTCTTGTCGAGCATGACAAGCATTGGGAAGTCGGTATAGTTTCTAACGTATTCGGTGAAGTACGGATCCGGATTTTCGTAGTGGAACTCTTTGAAGATGACGTGAGCCATAGACAAAGCCAAAGCAGCATCGGTTGCCTGCTTCGGATGGATCCACATATCGGCGTCTTTCGTTACTTCCACGTAATCCGGACAGACGTTCACAACCTTGGTACCGTTATAACGGGCTTCAATCAGGAAGTGTGCGTCCGGAGAACGGGTCATGGAAATATTGGTACCCCAAACAATGATATAACTCGAGTAGTACCAAGCTTCAGATTCAGGAACGTCAGTTTGTTCGCCCCATGTCTGAGGAGATGACGGCGGCAAATCGCAGTACCAGTCATAGAAGGAGAGAGGCGTACCGCCGATCAAGCACAGATACCGAGTACCTGCACCGTAGGAGACCATAGAGTAGCCTGGAATCGGTGAGAAACCAGCGATTCTGTCCGGACCGTACTTGTCAATCGTGTAGAGGTTGGCAGTGGCGATAATTTCCAGAGCGGTATTCCAGGAAGTTCTAACCAATCCGCCCATACCGCGGGCTTCGCAATAAGCTTTCTTCTTTTGCGGATCTTCAACAATGCTCTTCCAAGCAGCTAGCGGATCCATTGTCTTCCGAGCTTCTTCCCAATAGTTAAGAAGCTCAGCTCTGATTAACGGATGTTTAATTCTGGAGGCACTGTAGAGATACCAAGAGTAACTTGCTCCTCTAGGACATCCGCGAGGTTCGTGATTCGGAACTCCGGGAGGCGTTGGGGGGTAGTCAGTTTCTTGGGTTTCCCATGTGACAATACCGTCCTTGACGTATACCTTCCAGCTGCAGGAGCCGGTACAGTTAACGCCGTGGGTAGAACGGACGATTTTGTCATGTGCCCATCTGTCTCTGTAAGCCTGTTCCCAACCGCGGTCAGCGTTTACAACTTCACCCCAACCATCTGAATAGGAACCGACCTTCTTTGAGAAGAACAGAGAACTTTTCATCATTCCAGGCATATAGGTTCTCCCTTTTTTATTTATTTGTCCGACGAATTAGCAAAGATCCGGGGCATCTTTACGGTCGTAGTAATAAATATTGATTAATAAGATAGCGATAAAGATTGCTGTTGTTACGGCAAACATTGTTGCTGCATTGGTTTCAGCCAAGAGGACGCCGATAGTGAAAGGACCATAAGCACCGATTGCTGAAGTCCAACCAACGACTGCGCCACCCTGAAGCGGCGGGAACAGAACAGCCATCTGTTCAGTAGTAGAGGCATTGCCGACACCGGTCCAGAAGAATACCCAGAACATGAAGCCTAACCAAATCCAGCATCCCATTACAGAATCCGGTTTGTAGAGCCACAACCCGAGCAAGCCGATGATATTGCAGACAGCCATAATCGTGGTGACACGGCCGCCGCGGATGGAATCAGCAACCTTACCTGCACCGACTCTTGACAAAGCTCCGATGACAGGGCCTAACCAAGCTAATGCAACGACGTTCGGAGCGTTTTCGATATGAGCAAATTCGTGAGTTCCCAACAAAGCCAACTGAGCACCGAGTCCGGCAAATGTTGCGAATGTTCCGTAATAGAACAAAGTCATAAACCAGGTGTGTTTATTACCGAAAATGGCCCACTGCTTCTTGATGTTTGCGGTTACGGGAACTGAACGCAGGCAAAGCCAAGACAGAATAGTAATAATGACGACGAACGGAATCCAAATCCAGGCTGCGTTCTGAAGCCAGTATTGAACCGTCTTGCCGTCAGCCAAGTGAGCAACCTGAGGAGCGCCAAGTGCTGCAAAAGCGCTGAAACCGATTACTAATGGTGTGACAAACTGAACTAAACCGGTACCGAAGTCAGATAGACCGCCTTGGACGCCCAAAGCGAATCCTCTCTCCTTTTTCGGGAAGTAGTAATTAGTACTTGCCATCAAGCCAGAGAATGTACCGCCGCCAATACCGCTGAACAAAGAGAACAGCAGCAAGACCCAATACGGTGTACCGGGATTCATTACTGCATATACCCAGCAGAACAGCGGGATCAGCAACAAAGCCGTTGAAAAAGTTACTAAAATTCTTGTTCCCAAAATTGGGGGTAAGAAGGTCCAAATAATTCTTAAAGTTCCAGCGGAAAGGCCTACCATGGCCACCAACCAATACAATTGGCGATGGTCAAGCTGAAAGCCAATTTCATTTAATCTAGGAGCCAAAGAAGGTACCAAGAACCAGGCACAAAAGCCCAATGTCAAACTGAAGGTACTTAACCAAACTGTTGTCCATGCTAATGTTTTATTCCATTGGGCAGGATTTTCAGGGTTCCAAACCTTAATATCTGCACGCATAATGCGCTCCTTTAATTTATGGATTATCTTCTTGAAGTCTAGGAGTTATCCCCTAGTACCCCTTTGAAAATCATCCATTTTGAGCCTATCTCCTCGATCTTTATCACTGAAATAAGCATTTACAATCATCGATTTGGGTATTCACACCGCCCCCTGGAGTTATTAGCGTACTTATCTTTTGTATGATCTCTGTATGTAGAGATAACCCTTAATTAGGGGGTAAATAATGAATGTTGAACTAAAGGCCATGGCTTGTCTGCTTGTTTACCCGAGACAGCAATTATTTGATGAACTAGATGAGATTTCTTCTTCGATTCAGAATGCGCCTACTCTCAGTCACAAAGTCAAGGAGAATTTATCCAAGATGATTGAACACTTCTCTTCATCATCTTTAGCAAATCTGCAAGGAATTTATGTCTCCACTTTCGATTTAGGCAAGAAAGCCAGTTTGAATTTATTCGAACATCTGCATGGTGATTCCCGCGGCAGAGGTTCTGCAATGCTCAATCTTCTGCGCCTGTATGAGGATCATGGACTAAAGTTTGAGAGCAATGAATTACCGGATTTCCTTCCGGCGATCTTAGAGTTTTTATCCGGACTCAAATTTGCTGACGCTCAGATGTGGCTTACGAGTGCTGCTCCGCTTATTCAATCCATCAACCGTGAGCTTAAGCTAATGAATAGTCCGTGGCTTCCGGTCACCGAAGCTTTATTATCGATTGCCAATGTGAAACCGGAGAAAGCGGAGCTTACTCAAGACGATTTGACTCCGACTTTAGATGCCGAATGGCAGGATCAGCCCGTTACCTTCGGAGGCGGCGCCAATCCGGTTGAACAGCCTGTCCGATTTGTGAAAAAGTAAGTTTTTTAGAAACATCCCAGTAGAAAGCGAGGATTCCAACTTTAGCTGTTGGAGTCCTTTTTTACTTTTACCATTTGATTTCAATTCATCGAATAAAAATCGCCTGCCTTCATCATTCAAACGGAGGCAGGCGAAAGATTTCTTTATGAACCTGAATGGTTCAGATTAGTGAGCGCTTGCTTCTTTTCTTTGATTGTATTCGCAAGCCGCTGCTGTGAACAAAACGTCTGTTGAAGAGTTCAAAGCAGTTTCTGCGGAATCTTGTAAGACGCCGATTACGAAGCCCACGGCAACAACCTGCATAGCAACATTCTGTTCAATACCGAACAACCCACAAGCCAATGGAATAAGAAGAAGAGAACCGCCGGGTACACCGGATGCGCCGCACGCACAAACGGTAGCAACCAAGGAAAGCAAGAGAGCCGTTCCGATATCAACATGAACGTTCAATGTAGTGGCGGCAGCCAAAGTCAAAACGGTAATAGTGACAGCAGCGCCCGCCATGTTAATAGTTGCACCTACCGGGATGGAAATAGCGTAAACGTTCTCGTCGAGGTTCAGTTTACGGCAAAGGTTCATATTGACCGGAATATTGGCGGCAGATGAACGGGTGAAGAACGCTGTAACACCGCTTTCTCTTAAGCACATCCAAACGAGGGGGAAAGGATTCTTGCGTGTATAGAACCATACCAACAAGGGATTGACGACCAAGGCGATAAAGATCATGCAGCCGATAAGGACGACGAGCAGCTTAACGTAGCTAAGCATGCCTTCCAAACCTGTGGATGCTATGACACCGGCGACCAAACCGAAAACACCAATCGGAGCTAAACGGATAACAAGTCTGACAATGTACTCGACGCCGTTGCATAAATCGCTGACAATCTTCTTAGTTTCGTCACTGGAATGGCGAAGGGCGATACCCAAGCTAACTGCCCAAGCCAAAATACCGATATAGTTAGCATTAGCCAAAGCTTTAACAGGATTATCAACGAGATTGAAAATCAAGTTCCTAATAACTTCTGCAATTCCTCCGGGTGCAGTGACTGCATCTTTAACTTCAACTAACGCAATCGAGGTCGGGAACATAAAGCTTGCAATAACAGCGACCAATGCAGCAGAGAAAGTTCCTAAGATATAGAGGAAGAGAACCGATTTAATTTTGCCGCCGCTGCCGGTGTCTTGATTAGCGATAGATGCAGCAACCAGAACGAACACTAAAACCGGCGCAACTGCCTTCAACGCAGAGACGAAGAAACTTCCTAAAACCTCCAAGGAGGCAGCACCGCTGGGCCATAAAACTCCAACAGCGATACCAAGGACCAAAGCCACAATAATCTGCTTTACCAGCGATCCTTGTCGAACCAGTGAAAGTAGAAAAGGTAGGGTACGTTTCATTTATTCAATTCCTATTGTCAAAAGTTGTTACTAAATTTTAGATAGGAAAAAACAGCTAAATCGAAAAACTTAGAACTAATTCCACTAGACAAAATTATTTTTTTGTGTCTTTTCAAGAAATTTTACGTATCTTTTTTAGTAAAAAATCCTCTCAATTAAGACGGAGCAAAAATTGAATAAACGTCTTGGTAGCAAACATTAATATTCAAATTTGACCATCCTCTTGCGTCATAAATTAACGCTTCAAATGCAATAATAGAAAAAGATCAAAGGAGCGCAAAATATGTTTAAAAGACGAAGAAATATCGGTGTTGCTTTGAGCTTTACAGGCGCTTGTGAAGAAAGCGTAGCTGGAGTTGACTATTGGATTACCAAGATTTTAGTGGAGCGGGGCGGCTGGTACACCTTGGAAAAAGACTACCGAATAAGAAAATTTAGTGCACAGTCCAAGGAAGGATACAGTGTTCTGCCAGGAACTAAAATTGGGACGGTCATTAGCGACCTTTTTTCTAGGCTGGTTCAAGAAGTTATTGAATCGGGAAACTTTGAGGACGACGAAGAGCCTAAAACTTCTGAAGACATCGAGAACGATCTTCCTGATCAAGTATCCCGCGCCTACAAAGAACTCAGAAAAAAGCTAGGCCGAGGAGGAGAGAGCATTCCACAGGAACTCTTTGACTTCTATCAATCGATATCGGACAAAGTCAAAACAGCCGGTCTCTTTCCAGAGAAAATGCGAAAGAATGCAACAGTGCTGCAGGAATGTTTGCGTCTTTCAAGCTTTGAAACTGATGTTTTGTTTTTCCTTCTTCTTATTCAAGCCAATCCCCTGCTCAAGGAAGTCATCGATTTCTTTGACTTCACTAATAAAGGCATTCATCTACTTGGAGATATTATGGCGTGGCTTTTCGATGTCTCGTTTACTGAAGTCATGAAAGTCATTTCTCCGGAAGGAAAATTAGTTAACTGCGGCGTCCTGACACTCAAAAGCTATCCTTCTGCGGATGCGGAAGATTTATTCGAAGTTTTCCACAACAATGATCTGAACCAATATATTTGGGGAACGGTTACCAAACAGAAGCTCTTTTCTCAATACCTGATTCAAACGGAACCGAGCATTTTATCTTTAAAAGATTTTAATTATCTTCCGGCTATTTCGAACATAATTCTTCCATTTCTAAAGCAAAATGCCTCAAATCCCAGGAAAGGTGTAAACATTCTCTTATATGGGCCGCCGGGAACAGGAAAAACCGAGTTAAGTCGCTTATTGGCTAAAGAATCGGAACTAAAAGCTTTTGAACCTTCTCTTTCCACATCCGGCTCTGAATCATCCGAGTCCACGAGCCGTTGGGATAATTGGAAAGTCGCTTCTTCCTTGTTGAGCTCCTCCAGCGACTCTCTTCTTGCCGTCGATGAGGCAGCGGATCTCTTCAACGAAGGAATTCAGAAGTCTTACACTTTTCGCACTAACAAGGCCTTCATCAACAAGTGCCTGGAGGAAAACCAAACTCCAACAATATGGATGACAAATTCTATTGCAGGCCTCGATCCTGCGATGATTCGAAGGTTTACTTTTGTTCTAGAGGTAGCAAATCCTCCTTTGAGAGTCCTCAAGGACTTAACACATCGGAAACTAGGAAAATTTCTCGATGAAAAAGAATTAACTCGACTGACGAAGAGCAACTTTCTTTCACCGGGGATTATCTCGCAGGCGGCAGAAATTTTGGAGACATTGTCTATGACTTCATTGAAACTCTCTTCCAAAGTTGCCATGGAGATCATTACAGAAAAACTCAAAGCTCAAGGCCTTCCCAAACTGCCTCCTATCGAAAAGAATCAAACCTACTTGTATGATCCGGATTTAACCAATTCCACGCTCGAACTCAAAAAGATCGCAGAAGGCGTTAAACGTGCCGGGAGCGCAAAAATTTGTATTTATGGACCTCCCGGGACCGGAAAAACTGCCTACGCAAAGTGGTTGGCAAAATACCTTGAAAAACCACTCATCGTTCGAAAAGCTTCTGACTTATTGAACTGCTATCTTGGGGAAACGGAAAAGATTATTGCCCAAGCCTTTGAAGACGCACAGAGAGATGATGCCGTTCTTTTGCTTGACGAGATCGATTCTTTCTTGAGAGACAGAACCTTAAGCAGTCACTCCTGGGAAGTCACACAAGTCAATGAGCTGCTGACACAAATTGAGAACTTCGAAGGGGTGTTTATTGCAACCACCAACTTAATAGATCTTCTTGATCCGGCAGCTTTGCGCCGTTTTGACCTGAAAACAAAATTTGACTTCTTAAATCCTGAACAGGCTAAAAAACTATTCAAAAAGTATTCTTCTCAACTTCGGCTTCAAGGTTCGTTAGCAGAAGTTTTGGCTGAAGTTGAAGACTTCGAAAAACTAACCCCCGGTGATTTTGCCGCCGTCTATCGTCAATTCAAATTCAGAACCGAGAAAACGAAAAAAGCTTTCTTAGAAGCCCTTAAAGACGAGGTACGAATCAAAGGAAACGGAGGTGCCGTCCGAAAAATTGGTTTTTCTTAACCAGTCATAACGACTTCATCTTTGACCTCTTCGAACTCAAGTTTTCGAAGAGGTCTTTGACTTTTCGAGCTAATCTCTCCCCAAACCGAAGTAAAAAATCCAAAAACATTCAATAAGATAGGCACTTTTTGATTTTTTTGAATAGTAATTTATTTTTATGACACTTTTTAATACACAATTAGTGTATAATAAAATTCAATTAAGGAGGAGAGGATGGAAAGCGACAAAAGATTTCGTCTGGAAGATCTCGCTGAACTCACCGGGATACCAAGAAGAACGATTCGTTTCTACATTCAAAAAGGGTATGTAGCACCCCCATTGGGTCAAAAACGCGGGTCCTACTACACCAATGAACATCTGGAAGAGCTGCTCAAGATCAAGAGGCTATCTCATAAGAATGTTCGGTTAAAAGAAATCACTTCTTATGACGAAGATTCAATTGCACTTCCGGAACCCGAAGTCGGAACAATTTCTTGGTGCTCCCACATTTTTCTTGGTTCAGGAATGACCTTGGTTCTCGATAACCGAAAGGCAGAAATTAAGGCAGAGGCTCTTCCGGAGCTGACAGAAAAAATTATTGAACTTGTTCAAGAATACAAACAGAATAAAGGAGAGAACAATGAGTAATCATGTGAAAGCCAACATTCCTTTGAAATCCATTCAATGGAAAGGTGAAGTGGACGGTCCTCTTTTCCGATATCAGTCTGTTCAAAACTATGAGAACACCACGGACGATACCATTGAAATCAGCTACAGCTTTCCGCTCCCGTATGGCAAGAGTGTGATTACTTCTTTCTCGGCCGAAATAAACGGTGTTGTTCGTCATGCTTGCGCACTTCCAAAGAAGAAGGCAGAAGAGACTTATGAAAACGCCATGGAATCCGGTGATTCTCCGGTAATGCTCAAGATCGAAGAGCAGGACTTTTGCACTGCTTCACTCGGCAATCTGAAGCCGGGTGAAAAAGCCAAAATAACTGTCGAGTATATGCAGCTATTAGAGTTTCACGGCAAAAAAGTCCGCATCACTATCCCGATGGTATTGGATGAGCGCTATGCCGCCAGCGAAGAATCCTATCCGTCACCTCTCGCTGGAGTTGAAGCGAATATTTTTGCGGACTACGTCTGCTCCGGAGAGCTTCTCGTTAAGAAGCCGTTCGATGAGGGCACTGTCTACTCTCCTTCTCACGCCATCAGATGCTCCTACTGCAAAGAAGGTCTAAAGGTTGGTGCCGTCGGCAAAGCCGACCGCGATTTCGTCGTTGACCTTGAAGTTGAGAGCTCAGGTGTCTTGTGTCTCGCACAAGACGGCAAAGAGTGGGCTGCCTTGGCATCTTTTATTCCGCAGATTGCTCCTAAAAAAGCACCCCTAGATCTCTGTGTCTTACTTGATTGCTCCGGATCAATGGATGGAAGCCGAATTAAGTGGGCAAAAGAAACACTTTCAAAAATTGTGGGAGGGTTGGATCCACAAGATCAAGTTACCCTGTATCGTTTTGGATCTGATCTGAGACTGGAAAAAATTGCAAAAAATGTCACCATTCCGGAGTGCAACTCCAGAATTAAGGAATGGCTTACAAGACCATGGGGAGAAGTCATCAAGCACATTCAAGCCGATTTAGGAGGAACTGAGCTTGCAGGTGCCTTGAATGGATGCACAGACCTGTGCCGAGGGGAAAGTGAGAATAGCGCCATTCTCTTAATTACCGACGGAGAAGTTTGGGATACGAAGAGCGTGAAAAAAGCTGCCAAAAAGACAGGCAGAAGAATCTTCACCTTAGGAATCGGGATGGCTCCTTACGGCAGTCTTTTGACTGAAATTTCTGAGTCCACAGGCGGAGTGTACGAATCAGTTTACAGCTACTCTGACATCGAGGATGCTGCAAACAGTGTAATTGTCCGCCTTCAGGCTCCACTGTTGAAGTCAGTTAGCGTTCACTGGCCTCAAGATGCAATTTGGACCTCTAGGGCCCCGAGGACGGCTTACTCGGCTGACTCTTGTTCATCAGCAGCTTTCCTGAGAGAGCCGATTGATGAATTAAAAATGTCTTTTTTAGAAGATGGACAAAAGCAAGAAATCTCCATAAAACGGTTAGACCAAGAATTTGGAAAAGCCCTTGTCCAACTTGTTGCTAATATGCGCATGGTTGCCAGTAAAGATGCCGAAGAACAAGAATATTTAGGTATTCGCTACAACTTGGCTGGACCCCGCACCAACTTCCTCCTCGTAGTAGAACGTGCAGAAGAGGATAAAGTAACTGACTTTGCAAAATTGAGTGTGGTGCCTCAAATGCAGGTTGCCGACAGAATGTGCAGCGTGCCCCTTGGAGACCTGGACGGACCCGGAGACATCTCCTATTGCATGAGCGAACCTATCAGAAAGTACTCCAGAGCATCTCACCTAGGCCACTGGCACGCAAGCAGGGCCATGCGCCGTTTAGATGAGCCTTTGGAAATAATGAGTGATGAGGCTTTTGAGGAAGAGGATTCCGATCGAGTTGACTGCTCATTCTTCTACGGTGACACGGAAGAGATAGTAAAACAATTAATGGACGCTAAACATCTATTTGAGTTGTGGGAAATTGCTCAGGAAAGTGATGAGCTAAAGAAAAAGGATTGCAGAAAGCTAGTTCAAAAACTGGAAGAACTGGCTGACTCAAGTGCCATCGACTTGTATCAGCTAGACAACCAGCTATCTTTCCTAAGAGACCTGTATCGCTTTATGAAAATTCCAGG
>NZ_BAAGDP010000023.1:0-43582 GCF_054660695.1 Turicimonas sp. TL08 | reverse complement strand
ACCACGGCTCTTGTTCAAAACGACGACAGCGTTCAGGCATATAACTGAGGGAGGCAATGCCTTTGTGAAGTTTTTCAATCAGTCCAGCCGCTGTTTCCGGTAAACATTGTTCGTAGGCAATAAACTCAAATATGTCACAAAGATCTTGCTCAGCGGATGCGGTAATTTCAATGCTGAAAATCATTTGCCGGTTCTTTCTTTGAGTTTCGCAAAAACCTCTTCCATTGGAAGAACACGTCCTTCCTCAATGTCACGAAAACTTCTTTCCATCCTAGAGTCAAACTCTTCTTTACTCATCTGCGAAGCATCTAAATGTCTCGGCATCTCCAGAGTAAACGGCAGGGCCTTTTCATCGACAACTCGTTTTAAAAAAATACGGATGGCATCCGACATGGTTAATCCCATGGATTCAAAGACTGCATTCGCCTCGTGCTTTAACTGTTCATTGATACGAACTCGAATAAATTCATTGGCAAGAGCTTGCATAACGTCACCTTTGACAAATTACGTATTCACGTTGTAGACACAATTATAGGACTAATGATGAACAAGATATTCAAAAAAATCTGGAATAAGGCTAGAGGAATGTCTTAGGGGCATAAACAAATATCTTGAAGTCTTCGAGTTCGGTCCTACTTTCATGCCACCTTCCTCTTGACGAAGTTCCTTGTCTTTCAAGAAAAATGGTATCTCATCCTTGGGATAGTGCTGAAGATAATCAGCAGTATGCCTTCACTTTTCCTTTCTTTTCTTGTAAACGGCAGACCCAAGAATCCCTACAATAACAATCAGAATGCTTCCGACTACCAACCAGGAAAGATTGTCCTTGATAAAAGGAATTGAGCCGAGCCAGTAACCGAGAGCTGTCGAAATACAGGTCCATGCCAAGGCACTCAAAGCGCTGTAAATGTTAAAAAGCATAAAGTTCATCTTTGAGGAACCGGCTACGACAGGGATAAGAGAGCGAATAAGAGGAATAAAGCGGGCAAGGGCTACCGCATTGCCGCCGTGCTTGTCAAAAAAGAGCTTGGCCTTTTGAAGATTTTCTTGATTGAACCATTTGCTGGATTCGTGGGTGAAAAGCCTTTTGCCAATCCAGGCTCCAAAGAGGAATCCAACAATATTGCCGAAGAGCGCTCCGACCGTTGAGCCGAGAATGACAGCCCAGGGATCAAGAACGCCGGCAGCGGCTGTTGCACCAGCGACGAATAGTAGGGAATCTCCGGGAAGGAAAGGTCCGGTAAAAAACACGCCGGATTCTAAGAAGAAGATTAGACCGAGAACCACATACAACCAAAGACCATAGGTCTCGTGCATATGGCTCAAAAACAAATCTACATTGGTGAATAACTCCATGAACACGGCGCCACCTTCCACTTACTCTCACTCTTATTTATCAATTCTTACTCAGATAATAAGGAGAAGTGGAGGATAAAGGGGGAGTTCATTGCCATTGTGGTGACATAGAAGATATTCAAAGAAAAAAGGACCGTTTAGACGGTCCTCTCCATGACAAAAAGTGTTATTGAAGGTTCTGAACTTGTTCGCGCATTTGTTCAATAACAACTTTTAGTTTTACTGCTGTATCAGTCATTTCAATAGCACTGGCTTTGCTGGCTAAAGTATTGGCTTCTCTATTAAGCTCTTGAATAATGAAATCCAACTTGCGGCCCAAGGATCCACCTTCCTTAACAGCGGCACGAATCTTAAAGACATGGGTCAGCAATCGATCCATTTCTTCGGCAACATCAATCTTGGTTGCAAAAAGAGTGACTTCCATTCTGATTCTGTCATTGACTTCTTCGGCAGTCAGAGAGCTCTTATTGCTTAGTTCATCGGTTAATGCCTCAGCAAGTCGTGCTTGAAGTTTAGCCTTTAGTGCATTAATGATTTCAGGGACTTTCGGCTGTAGTTCCTTGACTAGCTTTTCAATCTCATCGCATTGACGAAGCATGATTTCAGCCAATTTGTTTCCTTCTTCATTTCGAGAAGTATTGAAACGGTTAATGCATTCCTGCAAACCGGCTAATACTGCCGTTTCAACTTTTGCGTTGACATCGGTCTGATCGTTGAAAATTCCCGGCACTTTCAAGATTTCCCCGATAGTCATGTCTTTGACTTTGACGACTTTCTTTATTTTTTTTGAAAGATCGTGAAGATTTTTAATAGCTTCCATGTTGACGGAGCTAATGTTCTGCAAAGGACAAGTTCTATTGGAAATGTAGATTTTGCATTCGACTTTTCCTCTTTTGATGTCAGCACTATCGCCAATAAGCTTTCTGACTTTGGGTTCCAGAGAACGCAAGCCGTCTGTCGCGGCGTTGTAGTAGAAATCTAAAAATCTTG
This sequence comes from Turicimonas sp. TL08, assembly GCF_054660695.1. Lineage (NCBI taxonomy): Bacteria > Pseudomonadati > Pseudomonadota > Betaproteobacteria > Burkholderiales > Sutterellaceae > Turicimonas > Turicimonas sp. TL08. The sequence continues at coordinate 41,236 of NZ_BAAGDP010000023.1, read as the reverse complement.
AATTGACTGCTCTTAACTCGATTTGAAGAGTTCCTATTTCTGTATCCGCAGAGACCGAGCCGAAGCCTGTCATGCTGTAGATATTGTTGCTCATTTTTATGTCCTTGAATCTTCTAAAATTGCTCTATTCTAAAACTATCACACTATTAGTAAACGTAAATACTTTTCGGAGGCATAGATGGAGACTGTAGTAAGGCCGAGCGGCCGGACTCCTGAACAAATCAGACCTGTTCGAATTACAAAGAATTTCACTTGTTACGCAGAAGGTTCCGTGCTTATTGAAATGGGTAACACCAAAGTCATCTGTACCGCCTCAGTGGAAGAAAAAGTTCCGGGTTGGATGAAAGATGAGAACCGCGGCTGGGTCACGGCAGAGTACGGAATGCTTCCGCGTGCTACCGGAACTAGAACCGATAGAGAAGCAGTAAAAGGTAAGCAAAGCGGAAGAACTCAAGAAATTCAGCGTTTGATTGGACGTTCTCTTCGTGCAGTTGTGGACATGGAGAAGCTGGGGACTAGAACAATTAAGATCGATTGCGACGTCATTCAAGCAGACGGAGGTACACGGTGCGCTTCTATTACCGGGGCTTATGTGGCCTTAAAAGATGCGGTAGAAAAACTTCTGAAAGAAGGGCTTATTCTTGAAAATCCAATCAAAGCTCAAGTTGCAGCTTTGTCTGTCGGAGTCTTTCACGGGCTGCCGGTCTGCGATTTGGATTATGAAGAAGATCATCTCTGCGATACCGACATGAATGTTGTGATGACAAGTGAAAATAAGTTTGTTGAAGTTCAAGGGACAGCAGAGGGAGACCCGTTTGACGAAGAAACACTCGGCACTTTAATCCAACTGGCTAAGAATGGTATTAAAGAATTGATGAAGGTTCAAAATCAGGAATAACGATGTTTAATAAGATTGTTTTAGCAAGTAATAACAAGAAAAAAATGAAAGAGATGAACGAACTTCTTGCTCCTTTGGGAATAGAAGTCGTCTCTCAGGGCAGCCTTAATATTTCTTCTGCCGAGGAGCCTTTTTTTACTTTCATTGAAAATTCTTTGGCAAAAGCCCGTCATGCCTCCAAAGAGTCTGGGTTGCCTGCAATTGCTGACGATTCCGGTATTTGTGTAGACGCTTTAGGGGGAGCTCCGGGAGTATTTAGCGCTAGATTCGCCGGAGAAAATGCTGATGATGAAAAAAACAATCAGAAGCTTCTAGAGTTGATGAGAACTCAAAACAATAAACGAGCCCATTACGTTTGTGTTTTGACTGCCGTTCGTAGTGCAGATGATCCTGAGCCTCTCATTGCTGTAGGCAGATGGGAAGGTGAAGTTAGCCAAGAAAGAAAAGGCCAAGGCGGCTTTGGCTACGATCCTTATTTCCTTATTCCTGCGCTGGGCAAACATGCAGCTGAACTGTCCGCCGAGGAAAAGAACGCTATCAGTCATCGAGGCAAAGCAATGCAGCAGATGAAAGAACTCATCGTCAATAATTGGAAATAACAATGATTCCATTATCTGTCTACCTTCACTGGCCGTGGTGTATTCATAAGTGTCCCTATTGTGATTTTAATTCTCATGAATTTAAGAGAGAAAAAGATTCCGAAGATCAATATGTGAAAAACCTCCTCTTAAGTGTTGAGAGGCTCTCACACAGGGGAGGGGGTCGGCAGATTTCAACAATCTACCTTGGAGGCGGTACCCCGTCATTGCTGTCTCCATCGTCTATTTCTCAGATTCTTGAGGGACTTCATCGGAACTTTGTTGTTGCGCCGAATGCTGAAATATCGATGGAGGCTAATCCGGGAACCTTTGAATATAAGAACTTTGCAGGATACCGAAAGGCCGGAATTAATCGTCTCTCAATTGGAATACAAAGTTTTGACGATCAAAAACTTAAAGTTCTCGGAAGAATTCACTCAAGTGAAGAAGCCAAACGCGCAGCTGGCGCAGCGGCTGAGATTTTTGAGAATTTTAATCTTGACTTGATGTTTGCTTTGCCGGGACAAACTTTTGAAGAATTAGAAAAAGATATCTCAACAGCATTGAGCTTCGGAAGCACTCATCTTTCTTACTATCAGCTTACTATCGAGCCTAACACCTATTTCGGTAAATACGAACCCGCTAATCTGCCCGATGACGATATGAGAGCAGATATGGGTGACTTGGTTGCTGAATCGCTGGTCCAAAACGGATTCGAGCATTACGAAATTTCCGGCTATGCAATGCCCGGATTCCAATGCCGTCATAATTTGAATTACTGGCAATACGGAGACTATCTTGGAATCGGACCGGGAGCGCACGGCAAACTCACGCAAGACAAAGAAATTTGGAGAACGGTCAGTGCGATGAACCCGGAACTCTGGAGAGAAAAGGTCCAGTCAGGGGGCACGGGACTCGTGATAGATATTAAGACGCCTCAAGAAGACATACCCTTTGAATTTATGCTCAATGCTCTTCGATTAAGAGAAGGAGTTCCGACAGAACTGTGGAAACAAAGAACTTTTCTGTCTTATGAGTTCATTCGGCCCACGGTCGAAAAGCTTCAAAAGGAAGGTATGCTCGTCAGAGATCCAAATCTCGTAAAAACAACGGAAACAGGTTGGAACTTTTTAAATTACGTACAAGAAGAGTTCCTATGCACTAATTAGGCGCAATTGCACTAAAATGGTGCTTTTCGTACGAAGAAGATTGCTCTGTATTTTTGCCGCGGCTTTCATGCACCAACGTGGTCACTGCTGTTTAGAGTTATCACTGAAAATGTTGGCACGGTTTTTGCGTATAGTTGATTAACTTCTTAATACACATGCTACTCAGTTAGGAGAAAATGATGGCTAAAACAGCTGACGATGTAATGGACCTGATCAAGGATCAGGATGTTAAATTCGTGGATCTTCGTTTTTGCGACTTTATGGGCAAAGAACAGCATGTCTCCGTTCCTGTTTCTTCATTTGATGAAGACAAATTCGAGGAAGGCCATGCATTCGACGGCTCTTCAATCCGCGGATGGAAAGGCATCGAAGCCAGCGATATGTTGTTGATGCCGGATCCGGACAGCGCAAGAATGGATCCGTTTACTCAAGAACCAACACTTATTCTTACCTGCGACGTCGTTGATCCTGCAAACGGTAAAGGTTATGAACGCGATCCCCGTTCCGTTGCCAAACGTGCAGAAGCTTATCTCAAGAGCACCGGCATCGGCGATACTGCTTTCTTCGGTCCGGAACCGGAATTCTTTATTTTTGACGGTGTTTCTTGGGAAACATCTATGGACAAATCCTTCTTCAAGGTTTCCTCTTACTGCGGACACTGGTCCAACAAGGAAGATATGGAAGGCAGAAACACCGGCTTCCGTCCTGCAGTTAAAGGCGGCTACTTCCCGGTTGCTCCGACAGACAATCTCAACGATGTCCGCGCAGCAATGTGTCTTGCTCTTGAAGAACAAGGCGTTCCTGTTGAAGTACATCATCATGAAGTGGGCGGCGCAGGTCAATGCGAAATCGGAACTAAGTTCAGCACATTGGTAAAACGTGCTGACTGGACACAAATTCTCAAATACACTGTTTGGAATGTCGCTTTGAATTGGGGACATACCGCTACATTCATGCCGAAACCATTGGTTGGCGATAACGGTTCCGGTATGCATGTTCACCAGTCTATTTGGAAAGACGGCAAGAACTTGTTTGCCGGCAATGGTTATGCCGGTTTGTCTGAAATGGCTCTTTATTACATCGGCGGCGTTATCAAACACGCCAGAGCATTAAATGCCATTACCAACCCGACAACAAACAGCTACCGCCGCTTGGTTCCGGGTTTTGAAGCTCCTGTTAAATTGGCTTATTCTGCACGTAACCGCTCAGCTTCTTTGCGTATTCCGTACGTAGCTAGCGACAAAGCACGCCGTGTTGAAGTCCGCTTCCCGGATCCGATGGCCAACCCATATCTCTGCTTTGCTGCCTTGTTAATGGCTGGTCTTGACGGTATCCAGAACAAGATTCATCCGGGTGAAGCTGCTGACAAGAACCTTTATGATCTTCCTCCGGAAGAAAATGCCAAGATTCCGACAGTTTGCTCTTCTTTGGAACAAGCCCTTGATAGTCTGGCTGCTGACCATGACTTCCTGACAGCCGGCGGTGTCTTCACCGAAGATATGATTCAGGCTTACATTGAAGTCAAACGTCATGACGTTGAAAGAGTCATGCTTGCCGTTACACCGGAAGAGTACGACATGTACTACGCCCAATAATTAAAATCTTTTGACTGAAAAAGGGCATCCGGTCTTGTGATGCCCTTTTTTAACTCGGATTGCTACCCATGAGGTTAGACACTGACAAAATCGGCGGATTGAATCTACTCTCCACCAGTGTGTTGATTGTAGATGTGAACGGCATGATTGAGTATGTAAATGCTGCTTGTGAATCTCTGCTCGGACGTTCTAATAAAATTCTTTTCGGTTTTCCGGTGTCTTCCTTTTTACCGAAAGCCAGAGAGTGGATCGGAAGTTATAAGAAGAATACTTCCTCTCTTTTTTCGATGCGTGCTGAACTCACCGAGCTCATCCTTCGTCCCGGAGCGCTGGTTCAGGTTTATGCCTCCGTTCATCCTTTGCCTGAAGAAGAGCAGCTTTTAATAATCGAGCTGCAGCCTGCGAAGAATTCTTTGCTGCTGAATCATAATAAACACATGAACGACTTGTCAGAAAATACAAGGCGTTTATTGCGGAATTTGGCCCATGAAATTAAAAATCCTCTCGGAGGAATTAGAGGAGCAGCCCAGCTTTTAGAGTTCGATCTCAAGGATGAAGAACAGAAAGAATATACCCGTGTGGTTATCAGCGAAGCCGATAGACTGCAAGGTTTGGTCGATAAACTTCTTGCTCCGTACCGTCAGCCCTATAAACCCTCTAAAACCAATATCCATGAGATATTGGAAAAAGTAAGGCTTCTTATCGAGTCCGAGTTTTCTTCCGGCCTGACCATTGTTAGGGACTACGATATTAGTGTTCCGGACATTGACGGCGACCGAGGTCAGCTAACCCAGATTTTTTTGAATCTATTACGCAATGCAGTAGAAGCACTTGAAGAGCAGATTAGAGAAAATACTGCCCGGCTGACTATTTCAACTCGAGTTGTTCATCATGTCATGATTGGTGCATTGCGCCACAAGACAGCTCTGAATATTCATATCGTAGACAACGGTCCGGGAATTCCTCCGGAACTCCAGGAAAGCATCTTTTTTCCATTGGTGACAGGTAAAGCGGGAGGCACCGGACTTGGTCTGTCATTAGTCCATTCCTTCGTAGAGCAGCACGGGGGTTCAATCGAAGTTTACAGTAGGAAAGGGAAGACAGATTTCAGTCTGCTGTTCCCTCTGGAATTATGAAAAAAGTTTGGATTGTTGATGATGATTGGTCGATTCGTTGGGTTTTAGAAAAAGCGCTTCAAAAAGCTGAAATCCCTGTCCAGACCTTTCAAAGTGCTGATGAAGTTCTAGAAGCACTGAAAACAGAAACTCCTTCGGTTCTGGTTAGCGACATCAGAATGCCGAATCAAAGCGGATTGGAACTCCTTGCCGAGATAAAGAAAAATGCGGACTGGACATTCCCGGTCATTATCATGACTGCTTTCTCTGATCTGGACAGTGCTGTATCGAGTTACCAAGGAGGCGCGTTCGAATATCTTCCAAAGCCTTTTGATATCGGCAAAGCCATTGAGCTGATAGAACGAGCGATAGAGGAGTCTACTGCTGATGAACAAACATCTGAAGTCCTCCCTCTCGATGCGGAAATCATTGGTCAGGCTCCGGCAATGCAGGAAGTGTTCCGTGCGATTGGAAAACTCTCTCAGAGCAATGTCACCGTATTGCTTACCGGAGAGTCTGGCTCCGGTAAAGAAGTGGTGGCCCGTGCTCTGCATCATCATAGTCCTCGTGCAAAATCAGGCTTTATTGCTTTGAATATGGCCGCTATCCCACGCGAATTGATGGAAAGTGAATTGTTCGGCCATGAAAGAGGGGCATTTACCGGTGCCAACAATATTCGGCACGGCAGATTTGAACAGGCAGAGGGTGGAACTCTGTTTTTAGATGAAATCGGAGATATGCCTTTCGAGCTCCAGACTCGTCTTCTGAGAGTTCTATCGGATGGATATTTTTACCGCGTTGGCGGTCATCAGCCTATAAAGGCAAATGTCCGTGTGATCGCTGCAACTCATCAAAATTTAGAAAAGATGGTGAAAGAGGGAAGCTTCCGAGAAGATTTATTCCATCGTCTTAATGTGATTCGTTTGCGTCTTCCGCCGTTACGTGAAAGAAAAGAAGATATCCCTTTATTAGTGCCGTATTTCTTATCCAAGTCCGCAAAACAGCTTAACGTGGAACCAAAAGGCATCAGTAAAGAAGCCATGGATATTCTTGCAAAATTTGATTTTCCCGGCAATGTCCGTCAGCTGGAGAATGTCTGCAATTGGCTGACTGTGATGGCTCCCGCACAAATTATCACGCCTGCGGATTTGCCGGAAGATTTTAATCATGAAAAAGAAGAAGTCCAGTCCCATGACTGTCGGACACAAGAAAATACACCTGTTCCGGATGCACAGGTGCCGATTAACGGCTTTGATTGGACGGAAAGCCTTAAACTAGCAGTCAGCCAGCAATTGGAGGCAGCTACGCCTAACTTAATGAAACAGTTGACGGAAACCTTTGAAAAAATTGTTTTAACAACGGCATTGGCTGAAACAAAAGGGAAGAAAGTTGAAGCCGCTTTGAAGTTAGGAATCGGCCGCAACACCATGACAAGAAAAATTCAAGAGTACAACTTAGAATAAAGCACTAAATAATAAAAGTTGTTATTGATTAATGGAAATAAGAGAAGTTGAAGAAGCGCTCCGCCAAAATGGAGCGCTTCAGGTACATATAGATCATTTTTGGCGCCAGTGGATTCTCAGAAAAGCGCCGACTGCGCGTACTCCTCGTTTGCCGCTTTCAGTCCAAGAGACAGCACACAAATATAAGGATGAACTCAATAAGCTTGCAGAAGTCGTAGAGGAATGCTCTTCATCCTCTGATGGAACGCGTTTGGTTTTGAAACTTCATGACGGACAATTAATCGAGTCGGTAATTCTTCCGCGAGGTGGTGTATGTGTTTCGACTCAGGTCGGCTGCGCTGTGGGATGTGTGTTTTGCATGACCGGGAAGTCAGGTCTAATTCGTCAATTGAGCGACTTAGAAATTTTGGCTCAGGTTGAAATTGCAAGACGATACCAGCAGATTAAGAAAGTGGTATTTATGGGAATGGGAGAGCCGTCCCACAACCTTAAGAGAGTTCTTTCATCCATTAACTTCTTGGCAAAGTATTCTGGTATTTCCTATAAGAACTTAGTTCTTTCTACTGTGGGGGACAGAAGGCTTTTCGATGCCATTATGGCCTCTAAAGTTAAGCCGGCTTTAGCCTTGTCCCTGCATTCAACGTTTGATGAAAAAAGAAAGCAATTAATGCCTAATATTCAACCGATGCCGGTTGCGGATATGATGGCGTTTGCCGCAGAATATGCCAAGGCTGGCGGTTATCCTGTGCAATTTCAATGGACGTTGATTGACGGTGTGAATGACGGAGACGAAGAAGTTGAGAACGTTATCTCTTTGTGGAAGGGACAAAAGGCCATTCTCAATATGATTCCCGTCAATAAAATTGCAGGAAGTCCTTACGAGAGGCCTTCCGAGGAAGCTATGCTTTCCATAGCGGAACGTCTGAAGAAAGGCCACGTCCTATTGAAGTATCGTCATTCTGCCGCGCAAGAGGTGGAGGGCGGCTGCGGTCAGCTTCGAGCCAGAAAAATAGAAGAACTTCCCGAATAATTAAATGCCGGGAGGTCCCGGCATTCGCTTAAAGTTCCAAGGTCAAAGTAACCGGAGCGTGATCACTTGGTCGTTCTAGACCGCGGAAGCTTTTGTTAACGACAACTGAGCGGTTGAATTTAGCTAAAGGTTCAGAGATAAGAATATGGTCAATTCTGAGGCCGAGATTTCTTTGGAAAGCCTTCATACGATAGTCCCACCAAGAATAAATCTTTTCCGGCTGTTCATGCTGACGGAAACTGTCGACCAATCCTAAGTTCAGCAAATTCTTAAATTTCTGACGAACTTCCGGAACACAAAGAACCGTGCCTTTCCATTCTTCGGGGTGCTTGGCATCGATGTCTTCGGGAGCAATATTGAAGTCACCGAGCAGTACTAAGTTCGGATACCGCTTCAGTTCTTCTTCCAACCAAGCTGTTAAATTGTCGAGCCATTTCAGCTTATATGGAAACTTTTCACTTTCGGTTGTTTCTCCGTTGGGAAAGTATCCGTTAACGATGCGCAGCGGCATTCCGTCTAAAGATAAAGTCATTGCCAAGAGACGGCTTTGAGGATCCTCAAAACTGGGAAGGTTTTTGACGATGTCAGTACACTCAGAGAAAACGCTCTTTTTCGTCAGTGTGGCTACACCGTTGTAGGTCTTTTGACCAAAGGCTTCGGTGTGGTAGCCAAGTTCAGCAAAAGCCGGTGCATCTACTTCCTCGGTGGGTTGTTTAAGTTCTTGAAGACAAAGAATGTCGGGTGACTCTTCTTGCAAAAATTGGAGAACGTGAGGCTTTCTTACTTTAAGGGAGTTAACGTTCCAGGTGGTAATTTTGCATTTCATAAAAAATCTCGTAAAAATGCCTTCTTATTTAAGAAAACGGCAGACAAAAGAAAACGCCTGCCGAATTTCCGGAGGCAGCGGCCTCTGCCGGAACAGAGGCCTAAAGACTAACGATCCAGCAGACCATATGAACGCAGCAATGCGTCCGGAGAAGGATCTCTGCCACGGAAGGCTTTGAAGCTTTCTTTAGCAGGGCGTGAACCTCCGACGGCAAGAACTTCCGTCAGCCACTTCTGTCCGACTTCCGAATTGAAGATGCCTTTTTCTTCAAATAAGGAGAACGCGTCTGCAGAAAGTACTTCGGCCCACTTATAGCTGTAATAACCCGCAGCATAGCCGCCGGCGAAGATGTGAGAGAAAGAGTTGGCAAAACGGTTATATTTCGGTGGGAAAACAACCGCTACTTCTTTTCTTACGGCATCCAATAGTTCCTGAACGGTACAAGTCTTCGGATCATAGTCACAGTGAAGGAGCATATCGAAGAGGGCAAATTCAATTTGACGAACATTTGCCATACCCGCTTCGAAGTTCTTAGCTGCGACAATCTTGTCAAACAATTCCTTCGGCATTGGTTTGCCGGTATCCACATGGGATGTTAATGATTGAATGATGTCCCAATTCCAAACGAAGTTTTCCATAAACTGGCTTGGCATTTCCACGGCATCCCATTCAACATCGGCGATACCGGAAACAGACAAGTCCGTTTGCTTAGTGAGCATGTGGTGAAGCCCGTGGCCGAATTCATGGAAAAGTGTTTCAACGTCGTTAAGCGTGAGGAGGGCTGGTTTGTCCCCGACAGGAGCGGAGAAGTTGCATACTAAATAAGCAATCGGTGTTTGAATTTTGCCGTCGACCTCTCTGCGAGATCTCTGGTCGTTCATCCAAGCACCGCCGCGCTTACCTTCTCTTGCGTAGAGATCAGCGTAGAAGGAGGCGATTTCTTTTCCGGCTTTGTCTTTAATGACAAAATACTTGACTTCGGGGGCCCAAACAGGAGCCTTGGTTTCTTCCACTTGAATTCCGAAGAGTTTCTCAACTAGTCCGAACAGACCTTTAAAGACGGTGGGCTCAGTAAAGTATTGTTTTACTTCCTGATCGCTGTAAGAATATTTTTTCTCTCTTAAGCGTTCGCTGGCATAAGTCAGATCCCAAGCCTTAGGATCTTCGAGCTTCAGATCTTCTTTGGCAAATTTCAGAAGCTCTTCCATATCTTTCTTTGCGGCCGGTTTCGCCTTAGAGGCAAGTTCTCTCAAGAATTTGATAACTTCTTCCGGAGAATCTGCCATCTTCATCACTAGAGAGACTTCGGCGAAATTTTTATAACCTAGCAAACCGGCTTCTTGAGATCTCAATTCTAGGAGTCTCTCGATAATGGGGGCATTATCTTTACCCGCAGGGCTGAATTCAGAAGCACGGGTGCTGTAGGCGTGGTAAAGCTGTTCTCTTAGGTCTCTGTCAGCAGCGTACTGCATGATGGGAAGGTAGTTAGGCATATGTAAAGTAATCTTGTAACCTTCCTTACCTTCTTTTTGAGCCTGCTGTTTAAACAACTGCTTCTCAGATTCCGGAACTCCCTCTAATTGTTTGGTTCCTTCGGGGAGATACAAAGAAAAATCGTTGGTGCAGTCAAGAAGATTCTCAGAAAATTCCTGAGAGAGCTGGGAACTTTCTTCATTGATGGCACTGAGTTTTTTCTTATTTTCTTTGGAGAGTTCAGCGCCGGAAAGAACAAACCCTGTAATTTGTCTTTCTAGGATGCGTTGGCGCGTTTTGTTGAGTTGTTTACCTGCTTCAGAGCCTCTGAGCTCTTTGTACTTTGCGTAAAGCTCTTCATTTTGTCCTAACCAGCTGTAAAGCTCGGAAATAGAGGGCAAAAGTTCATTGACGATCTTGCGAAGCTCGGGAGTATCTTTAACGCTGTTTAAGTGGGAAATAATCGTCCAGCCGAAATTTAAATTTTCTTCAGCATCATCAAGTCTGTCGATGATGTTGTTCCAAGAAGGAGCGCTTTTAGATTCAGTAATGCCGTTTGTTGTTTCTTTGACCTTTGCAATTAATTCAAGGATTGCAGGCTTAAATGATTCCTCATCCAAATGATCGAAAGGAATAAGCTTGTCCTTGTTTTTAACGACATCTAAAAGAGCATATTTTTGGTTTGTCATTGGTTTTCCTTTTTCTGGAAACTGTTTTCAGCAGCGATTAGAGTGTTTTCAAGAAGCATCGTAATGGTCATGGGACCAACGCCTCCCGGTACCGGTGTGATAAATCCAGCCGTTTCTTTGACATTTTCAAAGTCAACATCGCCGCACAGTTTTCCTTCTGAATTTCTATTAATACCAACATCAATAACGACGGCACCGGGCTTCACCATTTCAGCTTTCAAGAAAAGAGGACGCCCGACAGCAGCGATAATGACGTCAGCTTGCAGAGTTAGTTCCTGAAGATTACGTGTTTTGCTGTGGGCAAGGATGACTGTCGCGTTCTTTTCGAGCAGAAGCTGAGCCATTGGTTTTCCGACGATATTGCTTCTGCCTAAGACGAGGGCGAGCTTGCCTTCCAAATCGATATTGGCGGATTCAAGCATTTTAATAACCCCGTGAGGCGTGCACGGTTTTAAACACGGAAGGCCGCAAGATAATGCGCCGACGTTATGAAGATGGAAGCCGTCAACGTCTTTCGCAACATCGATTGTTTCGATGATTTTTTGTTCGGAAATATGTTTAGGAAGAGGCAGCTGAACGAGGATTCCATCTACTTCTTTGTCCTGATTTAAGGTATTAATTAAATCTATAACTTCTTTTTCCGTGGAGTCGGCAGGAAGTCTGTGAAGAATGGACTTAATGCCGCAGTCCCCGCATGATTTAACTTTATTTCGTACGTAAACTTGGCTGGCCGGATCTTCACCTACCAAAATGACAGCCAGACAGGGCTGACGGTATTCTTTCGTTAATTTAGAGGCTTTGTCTTTAATACTTTTCCTGATCTGCTGAGATAAATCTTTTCCGTTAATTAGTTGTGCGGTCATCTGTTACTCCATAAGTTGTTCTGGAAGTCTAAACAAAAACGAGAAGGGGAGGCCTTCTCGTTTTGTAATCTGTTTTTAAGTCTTAGCTAATGGAGCTGTCTTTTAAGGGAGCCTTGTTGGCATTAAGAACCACTCTCATCAGATCTGCAACTGTGCCAGAGTTTGTTTTATCCATGATGGATGCTCTGTGAGCTTCTACGGTCTTGATTGAGATGCCTAAATCAGAGGCGATTTGTTTGTTCAAGCGACCGCTGACGATTCTCTCTAAAACATGCTGTTCACGCGGGGTGAGCTTACTTAACAAGGCATCGTTAAGAGAGCGGCGTTCTGCTCTGATACGTCTCTGTCTTGCTTCCTGGAGCATTCTTTCAACCTGTGAGCGCAAAGCGGCCTGATCGAAAGGTTTTTCAATAAAGTCGACGGCACCTTTCTTTAAGGTGGAGACGGCCATTGAGACATCACCGTGTCCGGAAATGAAGATAATTGGAATGTCGCATTTACGGGCAATCAAGTGTTCTTGAACCTCAAGACCGCTCATACCCGGCATTCTTACGTCCAATACGAGAACTGCGATAGCATTGGGATCGAATTTAGCAAGGAACATCTCTCCGCTGTCGAAAAGTTCAACGCGATAGCTAGATGCTTCTAAGAGCCACTTAAGAGAGTCTCTAACAGCTTCGTCATCCTCTACGATATAGACGACACCTAATGTCTCAGGATTGTCTTGAGTGTAGTTTTTCGAGGTCATCTGAATCATCTGTACGCCTTTCAGAAATTATTCTCAATAATGTTTATACGAAGATTTTTAAATTTAAGGTTCGCTGCTCACGCTAGAATGCTAACTAATTTGAGCTACCCTAATTATATACTTTTTATAAATACCCCGCGGGTATTACCCGTGGGATAATGATAAAAAAATTCAAAAAATTTTCACTAAAGTTCAGATCATAAGTAGTTTTCTCTAAGATTTTCTAATTATTTGCAACGATTTTGAGTTCGAAGGAAAATATTGTTCCGCCTCCTGGGTTATCTCTAACTTCAAGCCTTGTATTGTGGGCTTCAGCAATCGTCTGACACGTACTCAAACCAAGTCCGAGTCCGTTCTTTTTAGTTGAGAAGAATGGAGTGAACAAACTTGCCTTCATGGTGTCGTTTATTCCCGGTCCATGATCTTCAACAGCAATCGCTACGTGATCTTCTTCTTTTGTGACTCTGACGGTGATTTCTAAATTCGGACTCTTTGCCTCAGTGCATGCATCTGCTGCATTGCGGATGAGATTAAGAAGAATCTGCACCACCTGCACCGGATCGCACATAACTGTCGGAAGGGTTTTTGGAACTTCGTAATTCAGACGAACACCGTTGTATTTCTTTTCAATAAGTTTTCCCAGTTCCATCGTATCGTTAAGAACATTTCCGAGGAGGATCGGTTCAAGGCTAGTTGAACGTCTCTTAGCAAAGGAGCGGATGTTTTTAATAATTTTGTCGATGCGGGTAGCCTGAGCGGAAACTTTTTGGAAAACTTCAATAACCTGCTTTTTATTTACCTCAGAAGCGTTGTCCATCACTTCGATAGCGGTACTCGTATAAGCGACAATCGCCGTGAGCGGCTGGTTAATTTCATGAGTAATCGTAGAGGCCATTTCACCCAGTGTAATTAAGCGGGATGAAATCTCCATTTTGTTTGTTTGTTCCTCGAGGGTTTTTTCACTGATTTTCTTATCAGTGATGTCTTGCGCCGTTTGGAGCGTAACATGAGAACCTCCGGGAAGCGTGATTCTGCTTTCCGAGACGTTGAACCATTTTTCCATCGAAGAAACCCAAATATCTCCGGTGCGCTTGCCTTCGGCATTAAAAGGTTCATGGAAAGAGCGAGAAATGTCCTGATGCCCTTTTACTGTAGAGCCCATCGTTTCCACATATAAGTCATTGCGCATTCCGAGAATATTTCCCGAAGGCTTGTGAGTGACTACAGAGATACAGGAATTCACGGAATTCAGGAGTTTTTCATAAGACGCAATCGCGTCATTGATCAATGTTTGGGAATTAAAGTCGTTTGTATTATCGCGAATCAAGTAAATCCAGCCCGATTGCTCTCCATCTTGCGAATAGAAAGGCGATGCTAAAAGCATTCCTTTTATCTTCTGAGAGTTCTTTTTCCGAATAGTGATATCGAACCGATACGGAAGCTCAGAAGCATTTAAATCTTTAGCTGAAAGAATAGTAGATGGAAGAGGAGTCGAGTCCCCCCAGAAAGGATAGGGACTTTCTTTTCCGAGAAGTTCGTTTTCTGAGTAACCGCAAAGATTGCACATTGACTGGTTGAGATAGATGATGGTTGAGTTCATATCCGTGATCAGAACTCCCATCAGCATAGACCGCTCGATTGATCTTCGTAATTCAACTTCCTTTGTTGCCGCATCCAAAGCGTTTTGATTCTGCACCATCTTTTTATATAAAAAGAACAGCAACAAGAGGAGGAACAACATCAAGCTGCCAAGCCAAAAGAGTAAAGGGCTGGCAAAAATTAAAGGACTTTCTACAAGATTGCAGCCATAGAGCTGAATAGAAGAGGGAAGAGGGTCGGCGGAGCGAATATAGCTTGGAATCGTGAAGTCGTCAGGCGGATTGTAAAGAGCTTTTCCTGCGATCAATTCTGTTCCGTGCATCAAGCTAAATTCGTAATCTGACCGAAGAATATTGGGAACCGATTCCTCAAGAAGTCGAGAAAGAGAAATACGGGCGAGGAGCGCGTATTCTTTTTCATTCAATGTAAACGGATAGATAATTACCGTATTAGGAGATGTTGAATCATATGGGATCTCCCAATAGCTGCTGTAAACGACTCGTTTAGCGGCAAGTGCATCCCGAATACTGTCTCTTACTACTGGCGGATAATCAAGGTAGTTATATTGTCTGAAACTTTCATTTCGAATACGCGGGCCTACGAGAGCAGTGATTCCTTTTCCATTGGGCTCAATGAGTCTTAAGAGAATAACCTCAGGGTTTTGGAGTAAAAATTCTCGGCCGTATTTATCGAAGACTTCTTTGCTGGGGCCTTCTTGCTCTAATTTCTCAATAACCCTGGCCATGGTTGAGCTGGTTGAAGTTAATCTCAGCTCAATGTTGTTTGCCACCTGGGTTGTGCTTTTCATAATGTTCGTTCTTAGGATGGTCTCGTTATTTGTCCGAACATTGATATATAAAGCGGCAAAGATAACAATAAGAAGGACTGCTATCGCCCAAATAAATGGGGTGATACCGGTAGATAACTTAGATTGTTTTTTTAGAGCGGTGACAGATTCACCGAACCGGTCCATTATCTGACTGCTGTAAGTAGAGTGGGCTTCGCTCATGAGAAACTTTTTTTTCGCTAAGGTCTGAAAGTATATAACCAAAATATCTTCTGATTTGAAAGACCAACGGCTAAAACAAATATTTGTTTTAAAGAAAGGTCGTACAAGAGGATAAAATCACATGTAGTTTTTACCTAACTTAAGGACAAATAACAATGGATGAGCAGGCAAGAAAGAAAGAGCTGGCTGCAAAGGCTGCAGTCGACTATGTTATTGAAAATGAATATTTAGGGGTTGGTACCGGCACGACAGTAAGCTTTTTTATTGCCGCTCTTCAGCAATCCGGGAAAAAAGTTAAAGCCTGTGTTTCCAGTTCGGATGCAACTACAAGACAGCTTTTAGCTTTTGGCTTTCCGGTAGTAGAACTCAATGAAATTGAGGGAAGAATCCCTGTTTATGTTGATGGCTGCGACGAAATTGATGCCAATTTCAACATGATTAAAGGGGGCGGAGCTGCTCTTACGGGCGAAAAGATCGTTGCCCAGGCCAGCGATAAATTTGTTTGTATTGCCGACGATACAAAACTCGTCAAACAGCTCGGCGCATTTCCTCTGCCCTTAGAAGTTCTTCCCAAGGCTGTGGAACAAATTAAAAAATCTATGGAAGGTATTCGAGGAGTACCTAAAGTCAGAGAATGCATCACTGATTACGGAAACAACATTATTGATGTGTCCGGTTTACAGATCCAAGATCCTTTAAAGCTTGAAGAAGCCATTAACCAATTACCGGGCCTAGTTACCTGTGGAATTTTTGCCAAGAGAGGAGCCGATGTTTTAATCGTAGGTTCTTCTGACGGCGTAAAAATTACAACAAAGAAGAATAAATTCTCTTTTAAGAAGTAAGAAGCAGAACTATCTCTCTCAACTTTTTTAGTTTGAGAGAAAAACAAAAAGATTTTTTACGAAAGCCCCCAGAATTCCGCAGGCCTTACTCTGCAGATGGACAGGGGCTTAATCGTCTACATGACGTTTCAGTTTCTGAATGTTTTTCTCAAAGACTTGTATCGAGGCATCATCGCCCACAGAAATCACTTTCCCGTGAGTTCTCAGAGAAAAGATAATCAGTTTGACCTGGTCTCAGTAGCTGATAATGAAAACAATTTGACACCTTAACGAGAAACGACACTTACTACTGGACAAATTGCTCGAAGATAATGGCTTCAGGAAGCGCTATATTCTCTCGTAGGCTTACTCATAAAGATATGTAGTGCAAGGATACAAAATCCTATGATGAATGGATGAAGTTTGCTCGCAAGCTTCTGTTTGTATCAACAATAAATATAGCTTGGCTCCGCCAAAAGTTTGCGGCTATGCTTAAAGGAAGAAAGGCAAGCATGATCTGTGCCGGTAAATACGACTACAGCTCGGGCCAGCTAGAAGAGGCGAACAGCAAGATCAAAGTGCTCAAACAGACTGCTTACGGTTACCGGACGTCTAGTACTTCTCGCTGAAGTTAAAAGGCGTTCTATCAGACAAGCTTGACTCGCCTTGGAATACGATGAAACGGGGCTATGCTGTACTCAAGCCAGGCTTACGGAATACCCTACCATTCTCACGAAAGACTTGAAGATCCTAAGTGAGTGAAAGCGTAATGATCTTTAAGGCTTTGTTGCGCTTAATGAGATGTAAAAAGACGATGAAGAAACTTTAAATGACTTGATTGTGGCGGAGAGGGGGGGATTCGAACCCCCGAAACCTTTAAAGGGTTTACACGCTTTCCAGGCGTGCGCCTTAAACCACTCGGCCACCTCTCCGTAAAGAAGTCAGCATTGTATACAAATTTTTTTCGTTTGTCATCTCTGCTGAATAAATTTATTTCGCCTCAATTGTGACAAATTCTCTACATTCAAAAAAAGTTAATAAAAACAAAAGTCTCCAGAATTTATCATTCTAGAGGTTTTAAAAATTGGACATTCCGTAGGCCTGAATCTATTTGAGTTATATACCGACTTTTCCACATCATGACGTGGAATTTAGCCTACGTTTCTACATTTCACTATAGAAAAGTAGGTAATTGAGGTAAATAGATTTCTGAATACGTAAGTCGTTTACCAGTACGGCCTGTAAAGCTCCGTTCTTCAGGCGCGTGATGTAAAGGTTGAATCTAAGTTTTTCAGTCAGGCATATTCTGTTGTCAAATGTACTCTTTGATAATAAATGGGAGCTCCTTCACAACATGCGGCGAAATGGGAAGCACGGAACGGCTCTACATAATTGACAACGGATGGAGGAGCACTTCTTTTTTCGAATATTTACGGAGCCATTTGCAAAACAAAATAAATAGCCTCTGCCTCTCCGTTAATTTCAAGTACGCACAGCCTTTTGATTTTGTTGAGGAAACCAAAGTTTCTCTGAGCTAAGCCAACACAGGCTCCGACATGTTCTTTCTGTGAATATCGAATTGAAGCTTTTCTATCAACCTTGTCTCGACGTTTGGTCCGGACAAGGTGAGCTAATAAAAAGAGATTGGAAAACTTTTGTTTGGCAGGTTAAAAGACATAAGTCAGACTAAAGTCAAGCCTTCCTCTTGAAATATGCTCAACTTCTTTATCACGAAGATGTCTTTTCAGCGGGAAAGAAAGAGTTAAAGAAGAGGACAGGTTGTTTCTCCAATACCAGTCCAAACCTACACCGGTGCCTGCGAGCCAACGCTGCTTATTAATCGAATAGCCGGAAAGGCGTCCAAAATCAAAGAATGCCTTGGCATTAAGATTCCAAGGTTGGAATCGATAATACATTTCTGAGTTGATTGTCCATCCATTCTCTGCGCCAATGATATCGATAGGATAGCCTCGTACTCCCGATGTTTGACCCAGATAGAAGTAGTCGGAGGAGAGAGCATCTCCGCCACCTAAAACGCTCTGAACGGAACCCTTAACAATGCCAAAAATGCGTTTGCCTTCATCCCAGCGCCCGTACCCTGAACTTCTAAATAAAACCGGATTTGTCGTTTGGTTGTACACCTCATTGGTTGAATGGTGTCGGCTCAATTCTGCATGGCCATATAATGTCCAGGGTGTGCCTACCTTTAAGGCATCCGCACCCAGCGTCATAGAGTCGATTTTGGTTTGCGCAACACGCAAAGAACCAAAAACATCCGTGTGCGATTTTTGTTTAGATATTTGAATGTAAGGCGTTATTTTTACCTGAGAAGAAAACACAAAAGCTTTTTCTAACTGCAAGCTGTAGTTTGAAGAGCGTCCTTTCACATTTAAGTCACGAGAAGGGCCTTTCTTTACTTTGACATTGCCGCCGGAGGCAGAAAATATCAGTCTGGTTCCGGTTGCAGATAAAGGCAAACTGTAACTTGTATATCCCAGCAAGCTTCCCTGGCTTTTTATGACCATTGCGGTGAAAGAGTCCTGCATTCCCGTCATGCTCGGAAGCTCCAAAGTTCCGCTTACTCTCAATTTGCCGGTGGAATAAGAACCATAGGTATCGGAAAACAGGGAGGCATACCAATAGGGCTGGTCATCTGCGATGATATTGTACGAAGTTGTTCCGTAACGGCTTCCCGGTTCAATATCAATATGCAGCTGCAGACTGTTTGTCATATTGAACTTGATGAGGTCGTCAACCATTTTTGCGTAATTTGCGACTCGATTTTCCGGTAAGTCAAAAGCCTGCAGGATATAAGAGTCTCTAGTGTACGGAGCACCTTTTACCTTGACTTTATCGGTTTTGCCTTCTATTAGGGTAACTGTTAAAACTCCAGCGGTTAGCTTCTGAGGCTGTAAAGTGGCCTTGCAAACTGCATAACCTTTGCTGTGGTAGAGCGTGTCAATGGCCTTAAGCAAGTCAATAAGATCGGAGGAAGTTACTTTCTTACCAATCCAGGGAGACACAGTTTTTTCAAACTCTTCTTCTGTGAGGACTTCACTTCCTGTGTGTTTTACACCGTTGAGCATAAACACAAAGCTGTCTTTAGCGGGAAGTTTCTTCTGGAGTTTCTTTTCCGATTGTTCTTTGGTAAGTTTCTCGGCTCTTTGGAGAGACTGCATCTGTCTTTCCTGACGGACAGAATCAATTACCTGATCCAGCTCTCTTGCCGGCAGACTTGCGGCGGGGAAGGCTGGAACGTTCTGTGCTGCGCAAGTAAAAGGAACACCGGCCAGAACAGCTAAACCCAATAAGGAAGTATTTAAGGTTTTTCTGAACGAAATATGCACAGCAGTAGCGAGAGAGATTCGGCAGGTGTCTGATTTCCGGGATATCGGTCGAATGAAATCAGACGAGAAACGATTTGTTCTTAACATTTTTATTTTTACTCTTATTTGAGATTGCTTTTTCAGGCAATGGGGCTTTTTTTGTCAGAGGCAACTTAAAATTTAACAGTGTAATTAGTTTTTCTGATTTTCTCTTTTTGAGTTACCAATTTCCTCATCGGCATTTAGTACTAATTATTCAAGCATCCTTTCTGATAAATATTTCTAAAGCTTAACCTTCCCGTTGTCAACTTTGTGACGTATCGGGATAAGGATGATTGTGAAGAGCAGTTCTGGATCTCCTAACCGACTTTTAGTCACCAAAAAAACTTTGAAGCGTTACGTTGTTTTCCTCCAACATTTCACATTCTTGACGGCCAAAAATATGACGAAGAAGTTAACTCATATAGACGTTTTTTTGATTGAAATTTCCGTAAATAGGAACGTTGTTTTTTAATTGTAGTAACGGTATCTACTGAGAAAATGACACTAGTTATGTTAGGCGTTTTCTTTATATTTATTCGAATTGACGATGTAGTCAAAAGCATGTAACAACTCGTAATATTTCATTAAGTATTAATACTTATATTACTTCGATATAAAAATGTTTTATGTAACTATAAAATGAAATAAAGTCATTAAAAATCATAAAGTTGAAAAGATATTCTTCCTGATAAAAGGTTTGAGGCATTAGTTGTTTTATAGGTGGGATATTTTGTAAGAATTAATGAACCGTTTAAAATTAACTAAATATAAATAGACTGCCGGTAGTTCGTTCAAACGAATTTAGAACTAGAAAAAAATGAATAACCGACAAAAGAAATAAAGTCCAGGGGAAATATGAATAAGATCTATAAGGTTCTGTGGAACTCTTCTCGTAACAGCCACGTTGTAGTGGATGAAGCGCATCATGCTCACGAAGGTTGTTTTAGTTCTGCTAGCGGTTGTTCTCCCTCAACACATCATCATTCTTTAAAACTCGTCTTAGAGACGCTATTGGCAGCATCGGCCTTTTCTATAGCCGGAGGTTTGGAAGCAGCGGGTAGTGAAATTACGCCGGTTCAAAACTGGGGTACGACGATTACAACGAACGGAAATGTACACGAGATCACTACCAATAAGATTGTTAATGATGTGGTCGGCGTAAATCGCTTCGAAAAATTTAAAGTTTCGGGCGGAGAGATCGCCAATATGATTTTCCCGAAAGACACTGCTCATCTGGTTAACTTTGTAGATGATAAGACTTTAGGGATCGTAATCGATGGAACCGTTAACGGAGTAAAGGGAGGAAAGATTGATGGTGATCTTTATTTCGTTTCTCCGAAAGGTTTTGTAGTAGGTGCCACGGGCGTGGTTAACGCAAAAGGCTTGACGGCAATCGTTCCGACTGAAACAGAATACAACTTGATGGAAAGCGAGCTAACCGGGAGGCTGAGTACATCGGGCCTTGAACTCCTTAGGAAAGGCCAGAAGGAAAAGGGCACAGACCTTCCTCTTAATCCTCACGGGGTGGTGACAGTTCAGGGCAAAATTAATGCTGGCAATAACCTAACCTTGGCGGCTGCAAATATTACCATCCCAAAAGATGCAGTCGTTCAGGCTGGTGTTACCGACTTCTCTGACTATGTAAATATTAAAGACGGTTCAAATATAAAAGTTAATAGCGGTTTAGATCCGCAAAATCTAAAACTCACTGAAGTGGACGGTGAAGTCGTTCTTCTGGCATCTGCCGAGACGAATTTAAGCGATTGGAACCCAGTGGATATTGGAGCCTCGGAACACAGCAAACGTGAGGCCCATATAACTATAGGCGGTGAAGTATCTTCTAAGGGTAAAACAGGCAACGTCAAAGTAGCGGCTAAGGCTAAAAATAGCGACAATCTTCTTGGAAATATTTCAGCAAAGGTCAAATTGGAGACAGGGGGTAAAATTACAGCTTCGGGAAATGTCTCTGTGACGGCTGAGGCAACAACGAATTTAAAATCCAACGGGCATCTCTCTGGAGTTACGGAATATGTGCTCGATTTTCTTGGGGGCCAGATCAATCTTCCTTTGCCAAAGGTAGCTTATTCGAATTTAAAAACAAGTGCTCTGATTGATATCGATCAAGGCGCTAAAATTTCGGCTAAACAAGATGTGTCCCTGACTTCTAAAGCTACAGTCAAGGATAAGATTGGCATTTCTGCGGCTGACAAAGGAATTTATCAATCTCCGATAAGTGAGGTGGTAGATCAGTTTCCTCAGACGGCATCAGTAATAGGATTTTCGACACAATCAAGTGCTGTTAACGTAAAAGGTTCCATTTCAGCGGAAAAAGACTTATCAATTCTGTCTGAAGGTAAATTCAATTTAGATTTGAGTGCAAAAGGCAATTCAAATAAAAAATCGGTTGCGGCCACCTCTTTTATCTACTCTGACACTTCCGCAAATTCTTCTGTGACAGTTGCGGATACCGCTATTTTGGATCTTGGCTCCTCCGACTCAATACTTGATATACAGTCAAGGCAGACGAATGATGTATCCACAGACTCGACAGTCACTTATAAGTCTGAAAAATCTGCAACATATGGGGGAATAGCATTTAACTATTCTGTGTTTAATTCAGCATCGAATGTAGAACTGAATTCCTCGCCGAGAGTTAAAGGACAGGAAGCACCTCTTAAATATATCAACCTTTCTTCAGATAACACTACTTCTTCCTGGCTTGTTAATTCCGCAGTTGATTCCAAATGGACCTGGGCCTCAACTGCTTTGGTTGGTGCAGCTGATTCTGCCTTTAAACTTGAGGTGATGAACAAGATTTTGGGTTTAACAAACCAAGATCTTGTCAAGGCAACTGCCCAAGAAAACTTCCGTGGGGTTGTAGCAACCACTTTCGCTTTGGGTTCTCAGACCTCTAACGTAAAGGTAGGAAACGGCGTAAAACTGTATTCAAGATCCGGAATTGATTTATCGTCAAATGCCGTTGTTTCTGACTATGTATTTTCCGCAACTGGCCAAAGTTGGGCAACTGACGAGGGAACCAAAGGACTTGCGGCAGTTTCCGTTGTAGTGGCAAAACCGTCTTTTACTGACTCTAGTATTTCTACAGTAGATTCTCAAGTGCTTATTGGAGACGGAGCCTCTCTTATTGCAAACGGAGACTCTTATATACCGAAAGAGGAAGTGGACGGAAAAGAGGTTTCAGGTGAGGAAAAGAAGGGGATTAGGATTCAGAGCTCCTCTGCGATGGAATGGGATCGGTTTAATTCTTTAGTCGAGGAGCTCAACGAATCCTGGGATCTCCTTTTGAAGCAATTTACCAAAGAGAATGATATCTATCAAAA
Source organism: Turicimonas sp. TL08 (assembly GCF_054660695.1). Classification (NCBI taxonomy): domain Bacteria; kingdom Pseudomonadati; phylum Pseudomonadota; class Betaproteobacteria; order Burkholderiales; family Sutterellaceae; genus Turicimonas; species Turicimonas sp. TL08. The sequence continues at coordinate 18,651 of NZ_BAAGDP010000023.1, read as the reverse complement.
ACTTCTAGCCTTTAAAACAGATACCGAAACTATTCGACAAAATTTAGCCCAAGTTTCAGGAGATAACACCCTTTCTGCATGGGGGAAAACTAAAAAGGTTGGTGAATCTCTTAAGGGGATGCTTAAATATGTTAAAGATTTAGAGGGTGTCTATAAGGCGATTAAGGACATCCCCAACCTTACTCATTTGACCTCGCTGCTAGAGTCTGCTTTGGCCTTTATTGGAGCAGAAAATTACGCCAATATTAAGTCTTATGCCGCAACGATTGCCCCAAGTACAGATGGCACATCCTCTGCCTTCGATTTGGCGTTATCTGCAGCTTACGCACAACAGCGTACATCTAGCTCGATTATTGTAGGCAATGGGACAGTTATAGAGACTAAGGGAGGTTCTGATCTAGTTTTAGATTCTTCTAGCGATAATGCCCAAGTAGGCATTACAGGCCGATTAACAACTGAGTTCGTTAATTGGATTGATGTCAATACCAAATCAAAGTCTATTGGCGGATCTGTATTTATTCCGGTTCTTGAAACAAAAAATGAAATTCATTTAAACCCGAATGTACAGATTATTTCTGACGGCGACCTTGGAATAAACGCCAAGGATAAAGTTACTGCGGTCTCTATTGCAGTCGGCGGCAGTGATACTGACAATGTTCTTGCCATAAATGGAATGGCTGTTGCCTCTTCTGTGGATGCTTCAAACCGAATTGTTATTGATCCGGGCGCTCTTCTGAAAGCTAAAAATATTCACATTGAAGCTTCCCGTAAGGACTCTATTCAGACCGTTGCCGGAGCCTATAGTGGATCAGGCGGAGCGGCATTCGGCATCGGAGCTGCCATCAATATGGACGGCTTTGTTAATGAAGTTCAGATTGGAAGCAAGGAAGAAGGTAAGGAAAAAGTTAAGTTGGAAGCCGCTAAAGGTGAGGACGGACTAGAGGTGCTTGCCTTTTCAGATACAGCAGTCAACGCGGTAGGCGTTGCAGGCGCTCTGTCAACTACAAATCCCTCTCGGGAAGAGACCAGCGGCCTCCAGTCAATTCTGACGACCGGTGGACGAAGCCTTATTACGGTAGTTAATGAAAAAATCACATCGAGCTTTGCCGGCAAGTTTGCGGAATGGGGAAAAACAGCTGCTCAGAAATTAACACACAGTCAGGATCAGGCCTCTAATGCAGCTAACCAGAATGCTTCAAATAACAATGCAGGGCTTCAGAATAACGGACAAAATCTTGCTCAGAATCAGAATCAGGCGCAAGTAAACAATCAGCCTCAACAACTCAAAATGCAGTTTGATTTGGCAGGAAGCGTTGCTTGGAATGATTTCCGCCTTGCCAATACGGTTGAAATGAGTTCTGTTATTCTTGACTCTCAAAAGGTTTCGATTACTGCGCATGATGACAAATGGATTGGGGCATGGGCAGGAGCTGCGGCCTTAAGTATAGGGAAGTCAGATAAGACTTCTCACAGCGTGGGTATCGGTGGAGCTGTTGGCGTCAACCAGGCCAATATCACCAACTCTGTACTACTGAATAACGTTGAAATCAAAGCCGGAAAAACCTCTGTCTCTGCTCGCTCTAAAGGAACAATTACCGTAGAAGGTTTAGCCCTGGCCGTTTCAACAGGAGGTAAAAGAGGATCAGAGGCCTTTGATGGCTCGGTTTCGGTCAATATGATTGATCAAACCACCCAAGTAGATGCTGACAATATTGTTTTGACATCTGACTCTTCAGATGCTCAGGGGTATGAACAGACTGCTTGGAATGGTGTGACTCAAGTTACCGGCGGTACTTCGGCAGGTTTTTCTTCTTCTAAAGGAACTTCACTTGCCGGTGGCTTCTCTGTAGCTATTTCTGAAATTAACAATAACATTGCCTCTAAACTTAAAAATGCAACCTTCACGTCTGCCGGTGATGTAAGGATAGCAGCTCTTGTTTCCGGGAACCAAATTACTCATGCCTTTACCGGTCAACTTGCAGTTGGAGGGGACTCAACATACGCATTTGCCGGAGCAGCCGGCGTAGGGCAATTGAACAACACCGTCTCCGCCGGATTGGAAAATTCCACAATAAAAGGAAAATCTCTAAAAGTTGAATCTAGGACTGCAACGAATGAGGAGGTAAAAGAGTTATCTCAACAAGGTCCCGAGAGCAGTAATGCATCGAATGCAGCTTCAGACTATCTTGAAGAGCAAGGTATTCAAAAAGAGGATGGAAAGAGCTCAAGCGAGCAGGCTCAGGAGATTCTTTCCGATCTGAAGTCTGTTTCCGGCATGACGGTTAAAGTCGGTCAAGAAGAAGGAAAAACAAACGAAATTGGCTCCTTTGTAACCGGTAAGCCTTTGGTTCAAGTAACCGTAGGAATCGACATTGGTATTGGAGGAAAAAGTGGCGCAGCAGGTGTTGTTGTCAACACGATAGATAATTCTTATTCCTCATTGGTAAGCGGCAATACGCTGACTCTATCCAAAGGTCTTTCTGCCGGAGCTGTAAACAACGTGACCAGCGTCGGCGTAGCCGCGGGAGCTGCGGGCGGTAAAGGCAGCTTTAACGCTGCCGGACAGGTTGTTGTCTCCAATGTAAATCAGAATGCGCTTACGACAATTGACAACAACATCTTGTCTTCAGAAGGAACGGTTTCCTTAGATTCAAGAAATAATGCAACGACGGTAAATGTTGCCGGAAATGCAGGATTGAATTTCGGAGAGGGGGTAGGACTCGGTGCAGCAGTCTTGGTAATGAATACCAACAACACTGCGGACATTCTTTTCAAGAATACTAACAAGTTTGCGGCTTCAGCATTAAACGCAGTAAGCGCTAATAAATCTTCTTCCTGGGCTGCTGCCGTTGACGGATCTTTCACAACAGGTTCGGTCGCAATTGCAGGGGCAGTGGCGGTCAACCGTGTCCGAAATACTGCTAGGGTTACCGGAGAGACTCTCATACTCTCGTCGTTAAATAGCGCGACTTTTGATGCGTCCGACGAATCCGCACTCTGGACTCTTTCCGGCGCAGTTGGAGGTTCAGCCGGTACGGGCGGCATCGGAGGTGCTGTATCTTATGCAGGATTTGGCCAATATGGAGATAACGGAACAATCATTCATCTTAATACGATCGAGCTAGGAGAAAACTCCTCTTCAACAGCCCTGAGTCTTTCTGCTCACGGTAAAGAAAAACTTAACTCTTTGACATTGGGGGTTGGAGTCTCGGCAGGGACCTTTGGTTTACAGGGAGCTGCTTCCGTTCTCGAATCCTCCGGAAAAGTTCAGGCTGTTATTGATAATCTTCGTGGATCAACTCTTGCCTCGCTTGACGTTCAGTCCAAACATGACGCTTCTCTAGGTAATTTGTCAATCTCAGCGAGTGCAGCGGGAACCGGAGCAGGCGGCGCAGGTATCGCTATTAATCGTATTAAAAACTGGCAGACACTCTCTTCAGTTGGCAACGCAGGTAATTTGACTTCACCTTTGACACTCGACGCCTTATCTATCACGGCTAGGGAACATCTAGCGATTACGGCAATCGGAGTCGGTGGCAGCGGTGCCGGAACAGGAGCATTGCAGGCTAGTCTGTCTCTAAACCAGATCAATTCTGACGTTTCAGCAGGTCTTCTCAACAGCAATATCAATAGTTCTTCAGTGGCTCTTATCGAAGCCGTTCGAGATACCGATGTTGAGACCTACAACGTGCAGGGAGCCGGGGCAGGAACGGCCTCAGGAGCTTTAGGCGTTACATACTCGGAAATTAAGGGTAATTCTCACGCAGATGTAAAGAATTCAACCATTAAAGTTGAGAACGGAAGCACAACCAGAAAATCTTATTCGGGCAAGGATGCCATAGAAAACGAAGAAATTGTTCACGGTTTGTTGTCTAAAATCTCAGCGAAAGATTTAGGTGCGCAAAGGAAAGCAAGCGAACTATCTGGTCTTGCGGTGCACGCAGATTCGACACAGACGTTTAAGACAATATTTGCTGCAGGCTCAGGTTCGGGTTCTGCGTCTCTTACGGGGACGGGCAGTGGAATTACGAGCCAATCCAATTCTGCGGTTAATATTGAAGGAAGCACACTTTCTTCTGTAAAGAAGGCTGATGTTTATGCGGGGAATGATTCCAATGTCAATGCGCTGTATCTGACCGGCTCAGGGGCTGCCACTGCTGCCGCAGCAGCAACAGTTAATGTTCTTAGTTTTGAAAACAAGGCTTCCGTCGGTATAAAGAATTCAGCAATGACGGGCGAGAGCATGAACATTGCATCTCGAGTTAGAGAAGGAAACAGTCTTTTCGGAATCCAAGGAGCAGGGGCAACCGCTGCGGCTGGTGCGGTCTCAGTCATGGTGGTAAGAGAGAATTCAACCTCCTCAGTAGCGGTTGAAAATTCCACGCTTACGACAACAAACGGAGATTTGGCTCTTTCTTCTGATCTGTCTTCCTTTAGCGCGATTCTCGGTGTATCAGGTGCAGGAGCACAAGGATTCGGAGCTGCCGGGGATGTTTACTGGGTAAGAGGTCGAAACGTCTCAAACCTTGCAATTTCTAAAGGCTCGGCTTTAAATGCTGCCAAGAATTTAGGGATAAAAGCTTTAGCTGAGGGCAAGGTCAACTCTATAAATGCAGATGCAGCAGGTGCTGAATTTGTAGCTTTGGCTGCAGGAGTAACAGGGACGGATCTTAAGACGGATGCTTCCGTTTCTGTTGAAAACTCGAAGGCTTCATCATCAGAAGACGTCTCTATTACCGCTGAAAACAGCAATACAACTAATTTAACACGTGCAGATGCCAGTGGTGCCCTTGCCGCGATTGGAGCGGCTGTAGTTGTTGAAAATCTAAACGGAAATGCCCGTGTGTTGATCAACAATAGTCAAATTGAAGCCGCTAAGAATTTAACGATAAAGGCTCTGGATGATCGATCTACAAACATCGGGTTAGGTTCCGGTTCAGGTGGTTTAGGCGTTGGCACGGCTGCTGTATTCGTATCCACGCACGGCTCTCAGACTCCGGATTTCCTTACAGATGAAAGTGCTCGCAAACGTTATGAAGAAGCGAAATCTAAATACATTGATGATGCTTCATCAAACGGAACTTTAGACTTTATACAGAAAGCGTTCAATGCAAGTAATTTGGGATCGGCCCATATCTCTGATACGGAAAGCGACACCATCAAAAAGTCTCTAACCTCTGACAACAAAAACATCGGAGCTCAAAGCGGTGCTTCGATTAGTGTCACATCGAGTAATTTGTCAGGTCAAAATATAGATCTCTCGGCACTTCAGGATTCAAAAGAAAAGTCCGGCACGCAAGGTATGGTCGGAGGAATCGCGATAGGCGGAATTACCCTCGGAGCGTCTGTTGGCATTATTCGCGATCATAATTACGCTGGTATTAGCGTCACGAACAGTACTCTGCATGCAACAGATACTTTGAAACTCAAGTCTGAATTAGACACAAAGAATAATCTGAAAGTTTTCCAGGGATCTGGTGGCGTTTTTTCCGCAGCAGCGACAGTCGCTGATGCGGCTTTGGATGGGCAAGCTCTCGTTAACATATCAGGAGGAGCCCTTAAAGCTTCCAACATGGTTGCTTCCACTGTTCTCAATAACTCCCAGACAGAGCTTGAGAGCTGGGGTATACAAGCCGGAGGAATCACCGGAGGAGCTTCTATAGCTTACATAACGGACAGTACGGGTCTGAATTCGAGAATTCAAAACGCTGAGATTGATGCATTAAATGCAAATATTCAGACGGTCGCAGCCAGAAAATTAAGCGCTAAGGCAATTGCTGGATATGGAGGCGGTGTAAGCGGAGTGGGTTCCGATTCAAAAATTACCATTGCTAAGCCAACAGGTTCTGCTTTATCTTCTTTGCTGAATTTAAGTGGCAGCGTAATCAAAGCTCAGAACTTGACGGTTCTCAATGATGAGCATAGTCAATTTGCCGTCAAATCGTCTGGTTATGGTGGAACCGGCATAGCTATCGGCGTCTCATTAGCGAAGATTGAAGACTCTTCTGCCTTATCTACAGTGGTGGAGCGCAACACTATCAATGAAGCCAGCCAAGTAAAGGTTATGACAGCCGCAGGAAAGGATTCAGATGAGGAAGCCGCTGGCGATGACAATATCCTGAAATTCTCAGCAGAAGCTGTTTCTTATGGCGGAGCGGCTGTTCAGTCACTAAATAATTCTGCTTCTGTTGTAAATACAACCTCTGTTAGTACGACTTTCCAAGGGAACAAATTTGTTCCTGCTGAGGATGCAAAAACAAAGATAATACCGACATTGCAAGTCTTGTCACAAGGTGTAGCCAATTACGAGGTGAAGTCTTTAGCTGGAGAGGGCGGAGCCATTGCAATTGGCAGCGGTGTTTCAGAAATCACTCACGGTGTAAACGTTGCTACTACAGTTTCTGAAAGCGTTGGAACGACATTGCAAAATCTAAATATCGGCGCAATTAACGAAGAAAACGTTAAGGGTATTTCGGAAAGTGCCGGAGGAGCTGTTCTTCTTATTGAGGGTACAGGAACGAGTTGGGACGCTGCCCGCGTTGTACACACAGATAACTCTGAGACACAAGTCACTGTGAATGGTAATTGGCAGGTGGCCGACGAAGTTTCTATTTTTGCTGAATCTCATCATAACTTACGTTTCAAAGCGGACAACACTAAGGGAGCTTTGGCTGGAGGATCAGGTGCGGCTGTTGTCAACACCCTTTCAGGCACTTCTTCTGTCACGGTTGGAGACAATGCGATAATAAAGGCGGGCTCGGATATTTGGATTGGAGCAGAGGACTATCTTGATATTGCAGCGACAGACGGTGCTTATATTGTCGACTCCGGCGTTCATGGAGCTTTTGCAGGGTCAGGAATTCACATTGATACGGACTACAACCACTCGAACTCTGTGGTGATCGGTGCGGGCTCTCAAATCAGTGCCGCTGAGGTCATTAGGCTGCAATCGTATACCGATATCAATGCAGACTTGAAGGTTCTGGCAGACTCTTATGGAGCGGTAACCGGCGCAACAGCAGCAGGGAATCACAAGTTTACTTTAAACAACACTGTGGACTTGAAGGAAAAGAGTTCTTTGAAGACTACTGGAACTTCATCAGAAATTGTTGTTTCAGCTTCCTCTACAGAGAACCTTCATCTGGAGTCTATCGGCAAAGTAGCCGGTGCTTTGAGCGGCTCAGGCGCTTCGGTGAATGCAAATGTAGCAAGAACTGAGTTAGTCACGATCGAACAAGGTGCTCTTCTGGACAGTAACGGTTATGTTCGTTTGTACTCGGGTAAAGATGCCTACGGGTCGGAAAACAAACTGGATCTTTTGGCCTATTCTCATGCCTACGCATATTCTGCTCTGCCTGCTGCCTCTACTAAAGTAGAAGGCCACTATGTCCTGACAAACAAGATTAATGTTCTAGGCAACGTTTATGCAGCACGAGAAATTGACGCGTTTGCATCTGAGGGAATAGTAAACAGCAAAGAATCTGCTCGTGCATGGAGATGGACCGGTACTAACCAGGGAGACATTAAGGTTGCTACAACTGAGGCCGGAGAGGTTCTACCTGATTCTTTCACACTGGATAATCAGATTTCAGTAGCAGGTTCTTTGATAGCAGGCAAAAATGTCTCTTCTGATATCGTGATATCCGGAGTTGTGAAAAAAGAGAGTGATGCCTTCCAGCTGCTCTTAAATGGAGCCCCTGTTACTTCTTTAATTAAACCGGAAATTACCATTACAGGCGAAGGGCCTGAGGTAATTGATCTAGGCTTTGAGCAATACTCCAATTTATATTGGAACCGGTATGCTGAGCTGCAAGCTTTGATTGCTGAGTATAAATCTACCGATTCGGCAGCATTAGTTGCTTATACCACAGAGGCTCAAGCACTTTTACAGCAAATGCTTGATAAAGGCTTTGCTAAAAAAGAAGGTGATGTAATTGTTCCGGTAGCATCTTCTGAAGTGGGAATTCTTACTTTGGCGGGACTTTCTATCTCTGGAGGCAATGTTAACTTGAAGTCTTCTCATGTAGTTGGTAATGGAACGATTGCCGCCCGAGGAGCCAAGCACATTAACATTGAAAACAAATCCAACTTGTTATTGGAACTCCAGGATATTCAGATTCTGGATAAGGGCGGAGTCATTACCTTCAACAATAAGACTAATGCAGATGTTTCGCTTCCGGAATTTACAGGGACAAAAGAGTATTCAACGGATTCTCAAGCTCCGGAGTTTAAAGTTACAACTTCGTTTAACGGGAAACTGCAGGCAAGAGGAGAGATCCAGTCAGAAGAAACACAGAGCAAAGAGATTCATATTGTAGATGTTCCGGTCTATTCGGATGTACGTATCTACGGCAAGATTCAAAATCTGTCGGGTAACTTGTCTATTAATTCCGGCGGAGATATCTATGTTGATGCGCAATCAGCAGTCAATGCTGCAGGCCAGGTAAACCTTCAAGCTACAGGAAACGTCACTCAATCATATCACGAGGGTATTTTGTCTGTTGGCGGCAGTGTTGAGGAGTTTTGGAAGGATGAATGGGAGACAACTAAGAAGACCGGAATAGGACAATCGAGTGCCGAAGACAAGACTCATAGTGCTTCTGTAGGTATTCACGCTGGCGGTGATATATTTATCGCAGCCGATATGATTAACGTCAACGGTACTATTCAAAGTGGGTATGCTTCTTATGATTTGACACTGGACGCAACGTCCGAGAAAAGAATTTCCGCAATTAGAGATTCCTGGATTGCCCAAGGTTCTCCGGATTCAATCAATGTATATTCAGACCAATATTTGTTGACAGACGGCCTCGATTTTGTCGGAGGCGACGGAAACTGGCATAAAAACTGTAAAGCCTGGTATAACCCGGTAACCGATCAGATTGTGCTCGATGATATTTCGCCTAAAGGCGGTCGTATCTATTTGACGGGCAAAATTGCCAGTACCGGAGGCGGAAAGCTGAGTGCGGTCGATGGCAGTATAGATATAGATATAAATTCTGGAACCCACTCTATACTTACTGGTGATATTAATACCGGAAACCTTCATGGAAGTATTCGTATAACAGATACCGCTTGGGCTGGTGAAACCAAAAATGGAGAGGTGGTAGCTGCTAAAGTAACCGAATACAGCAACACCCAGGGTAATAAGGAGTACTGGTTATATAAATCTGGAAAGACGTCTGAGGCAACGACAATTGCGGAGAGGACTTACAACCCTCGTAAAGGTTTAACCTATCTGTGGAGTGACGGAGCCCAGGTCACAAATGTTAAGGTTGAATCAACTAGTAAACGTTTCCATATTTGGGGAGCTTGGAAGAAATCTCCTTTGACCTGGACGATGGAAAAAGAGACGAGTGAGGAAAAATCTGACCTGAAGAAAGGAGGGACCATAGGGATTTTGGCTTCTCGCCCTTCGGGAACCAATGTTTTCGAAAGTTGGGTTACACCAGAAAAGCAATACTCGTATGTCGACAGTATTGAGGATTGGGTTGAGTATGATAACTGGACTCACTTTAATGGTTATTACAAGGCTAGAAAAACGACAAAATCAGGTGCTCTTGTAGTTCGTCAATACGCTGTTAAAGCTGATCAGCCTATCGATGTAGGATTTATTACAAAGGGCCAAAATTCTATTAACCTCTCCAGCAGCAAGAATGTTTCTATAGGGGGAATTCTTAGTGCGGATGGCGGCACAATAACAATCAATGCCGGAAATGATATTCTTTCCGATAACGCACGGGCTCAGCTTTCAGGAGCCGAAAAGATTAATTTGACGGCAGCCGGGAATATTGGTTCAGAACAAAACGCGATAAAACTGACTTCCAAGAGTGACGTGTTAGTCAGCGCTGTCGGCGATGATATCTCCTTGAACGCTAGTCAAGTCCAAGGAACGGTATCAGGGTCAATTCTCGGCCGAGGTGATGTACAACTTTTAGCACAGAATACTATTGGCTTGCAGAGATTCGAATCTCAGGACGGCAAAATTACATCTGAAGCTGGAGATGTGAGGATTGCTAACCTTACCCAAATTTCAAAAGTTGATGGAACCTCCCGCTTGGACGTCAATGCTAACAAAGGACAGGTGTCCATTACAGCTAAGGGCGATCTTGGTCTTGGAATTCTTAAAGCGAACAAAGTTGAAATCACAACTGATGGTGCTTTGTTGGATGCGCTTCCCAGGGAAACAGCCGACCAGGTTTCTCTAGAAGAAAAACTTCAAAGTAGGAAAGAAGCCGGAATTCTTGGTTCCGCAAACTCAGCTAGCGAAGAAGCACTTAGGAACGGTATCGCCGAACGAATCACCCAACAAATGAAGGGTGAATTTGAGCGGTATGCTGAACTCGTAGAAGCAGAAGATTCAACTTTAAGCGCTGCGCAGAAAGAATATCGAGATTCGTTAGGGAAGAAACTAAGCGATTACTATGAGCGCAGCGGTAAGAAGGGCGAAGATCTTAAGGCCGATATCGAAGAACAGTTCAAAAAATATATCTCAGCTGCAGAAGCGAATCCTAAATCCGAATTGGCAAAAGCCAAGGCGCCTAGTTATAAAGTTTGGACAGAATCAGAACTGATTTATGCGGTTTCTGACGTGATTACCAATCCGAAAGCTTCTGACACTCGAGTCTTAGACGGAGTGGCAAACATCGTTGCCGATACTGTAGTCTTGAAGGCAAAATCGATTGGGCAAGAAGTCGATCCCGTGACTTACCAGTTCTCAGATTTAAGCGGAGATCAAGCGCTGAATGTTTATAAGACACTTGCCTCAGCCGATGCCCATGATGTTAAATGGGATGCAGACCAAGGACAAATAACAGTCGGTCTGAAACGCTCAATTTCTGTTGAAGCGTCTAACTTAACGGAGTCTTTGGGCAAAGTTCATCTTGATGCGAATACTACGGAAGGAAATGTCTTTGTAGAAGCTGAAGATAATTCTGCCTTATACGTAGGAAAGGTGATCAGTGATAAGGCAAATTACGAAGTCAGACTTTCCGCAAAACAAGGCATTTATAACGGTGAAAGTCTTTTGAGAAGTGCTGATTCTTCACTGATTAAGTCTTCGAGAGTGACATTGCGCGGCGGTATTGGTTCATTAGGAACGTCGGTGGCTCGGTTGAACATTGAGCTTATTAATCCTAATGAACTTAATGCCTATGGTTCATTTAGCGCATCTTCAGGCGTGTATCTGAATGCAGCGGACGGAGTTTCTACTAATCCTTTCCGAGTAGACGCAGTTGCTTCAGATAAGATTGTTGACATTAGTTTGAACGGTAAAGCCTTGCTGATGACAGAGCCTTCGGGTTCAGAGTCGATTGCTTCAAGCTATATCAAGGCACAGGAAATCATTCTTCGTGATGCATCCCAAGTAGGAAGTGATAAGAATTCAATTCGTCTGCATTCCGAAAAAGACGGGGAGGCTCTGCTTACTTTTGTTACCGGTGAAACTTCGCAAGATAAGCCGAAACTGTTAAATATTCGCGATACTGGTTCCGGGACATTAGACGTAGCTTCAGCCGAAGGCGAATATGTTGGAGGTTCCGAAGAAAAGTCGAAGCGTAACGGTAATTTATCTCTAAACGGTGACATTAAACTCTCTGGAGAGGGAAGCGTTGTAAGCGGTAACTTAGAAAGTAAATCTGGAAATGTGCAGGTCAAGGTTGCGAACGCAGCGGCCGTTGGAAATATCTCGGCAAATAATGTTGAGTTGGCGAGCTCTTCTGGTGCAATTACAGCTAAAGAACTTACAGCTAAAGAAGGTGCTGTTACCGCAACAGCTGGAACGACATTGACTACTGAAAACGTTGTTGCTGCCAATGAAGCTAATTTAACGGCAATGAGTACAGCTCAGGTTGGCAATGTTACGGCCACCAAATCTATTCAATTGGCAAGTACCGACGGTTCTGTTACTGCTGGCGCACTGACGTCTGAGGAAGGCTCAATCACCGCAACAGCTGGAGCAACATTGACCACAACAGGGAAGGTGCAATCAGCTGATCTTGCAGAATTAACGGCCAATGATGCAGTGAAAGTGTCCGATGTTAGGGCTAAAGAAATTCAATTGACCAGTACTAAAGCTGATGTCACGGCCGGAGCTCTTACTTCAACAGGTGGTTCAATAACTGTTAAATCCGGAACAGAGCTGAAGACAGGGGCCTTAACATCACAAGGTGGTTCAATAATTGCCAACGCTGGTACATCCCTGACAACAACAGGAAAGGTAAATTCTGCAGAAGCGGTCACATTAAGTGCTCAGAATGACGTGGCTATGGACGCAGCAGAGGCTGAAGGCGTTATATCAGTTTTAAGTACAAGTGGCAATGTATCGATATTGGGAAACTTAGTTAGCAACAAAGGTTCAATAGGAATTTCTGGGGCTCAAAAAGTTCAGGCTGCTGACCTCCATGCATTTAAGGAGATCGAAGTAACAAGTAAGACTAGTGGAATTGAACTTGGAAACTTGACTTCGGAAACGGCTGGAGTAACTCTGAAAGCTCCGTCGTTTGTAAAATCTCAGTCAATTTCTGCAGCCAACGGTAAGCTAGGTATTGATACCGGAGGAGAACTGACACTTCCTACCGTGGTTGCTGACAGCGTAGATTTGAAAGCAAAGAAGGTTATTAGCAAAGATAATTCTCCTATTAATATCGAGACTCGAGGGGATATTAGCGTTAAAACCGAGACAATCGAGGCTGAGTCAGTCATTCTTAAATCTGGCGAAGAGAATGTAACTACGACAGGGTTTACTGAGAATTCCTCGGCAAAAATTACAGCCCAAAAAACAGTTGATATTCAGGCCCAAAAAACCGCTAAAGTCGATTTGGATGGAGAGATTGACCTCGATGGAGACTTCAAGATTTCTGCAAACAGGATTGAGGGAATCCAAGAAAACTCTACTGTCTCAGCAGGATCGGTTTCTATCGCTGCAGGTTCAGGAGATCTTTCTCTGGGAACGTTAAAGGCTAACGAATTTAATGTAGATGTATCTCTTGGCAGTGGCAATCTAAGCCACGCTGGAACTATTTCAGCTGAAAAGGGGAATGTCACTTTAACCGCATCACTAAACACTTTCAAAGATTCGAATGTGTCAGGCAATGCTGTGACAATTTCGGGAGAAGTGAAAGGTGATTCTTTGAATGTCAAGTCAACTGGGCAGACTAAATTTGGTACAACAGCGTTGGATATAGATTCGGCATTAGTCGTTGATGCAGAGTCTATTTCTGGGTTAGAGAATATTGAAGTAACTGCCGGAACAATTACTTTAATATCTGAGAAAGACCTTGAACTGAATAAGCTCACTGCCGAAAAATCAAGTGTATTAGTCAATGCTAAAGAAGCTAACGTTGTATTTAACTCTGATTTATCTGCCAAAGAGGGAATCACCGTTAATGCAGATGCTGTAACAATGAAAGATGCCGAAGCTGAAATAAATGCTGGCTCTAACATTGATATCAAAGCAAAGACGCTTACAGCCGATGGTTCTTTGTCACTCTCATCGACAGCTGGTTCTGCAGATATGAATGTAGAACAAAAGGTTGAAGTAGAGAAAGAGCTCACAGTCAAGGGACAAGCTGGATCTGCAGTCTCTGCAACTGCACTGGAGGCACAAAGTACGTTCATTGGTTCCGATTCAGGAACAGCGCTTCTCAAGATAAATACCCTGACCTCTGATTCGTTGAAGATGACGAGTACAGAGGGAGACGTGGGTTTCAAAGTACTATCCGAAGAGGTAAAGCCCAATATAACCATCGCAGATTCAATTGATTTGAAATCTGGTAAGAATCTGGATGTAAGTGCGTTGAATCAGTACGACAGTCTTAAATTGAATAAAGATCTTCGTCTTAGCGCTGAAAAGGGAGAACTCACAGGGCTTAACTCCTCTTCAAAATTGAGTATAGACGCTAGAAACGTTGAGATTCTTGCCAAGACAGGAGCTCAAACGATTGCCAAGGTTCAGGCAGCTGGTACGGTTAATGTCGCTGTTGAAGACCTCTCAATAGGAGAAGTGGAAGCCAAGGAAAAGATTACACTTGCCGGCACTAAGAAAGTTTCTGTTGGACAAGTTACCTCAACTGGAGATACTAATGGAGATATTCTTGTTAAAAGCTCTGAGGGAGAGGTCTTAGCTACAGGAACTATTCAAAGTAAGTCCGGGGGTGTCTCTATCGTTGGAAAAGAGAAGGTGGAAGCCACAACCATAGAAGCCTCTAAAGATGTTTCAGTAACCAGCGACAATAATGGCATTATTGTTCAAAAGATAACTTCTGCTAATGGAGCAGTAAGTTTGGATTCTCTTTCATTTATTAATGCGGATAGTATCTCTGCCGCTCAAAAGGCATCAATCACCACAGAGGGCAGTTTAAAGCTTCCTTCTTTGGTTGCCGACTCTGCTTATGTTAAGGCAAAGGATATTTCGGCAGATCATTCCGTTGATATCAAAACAAAAGGGGATATCGATGTTGATGCAACTTCCATTCATAGCAAATCGATCAAGCTTTCCTCCTCGGGTGGAAATATTTCGATTGAAGCTGCAAATGATTGGACTGTCGTTGGGGATGTAAATATTTCCGCATCGGGGAAAATGCCAAAGTAGAAGTCGGTTCTCAAAAAGAATTTTCAGTGACTGGCGGTGCATTTAACATTAACACTCCAAATGGCGCAGCAAAGGTATACGGCAATAAGGGCTTGACGATTGATCACGATCTGGCGATAACCGCTGGTAAAGACACAACGTTGTTTACAGAATCAGGAGATCTGGATATTGGGTCCAACTCTCAAATTCACGCAATTAACACTTCTGGGATAAGTAAGCTTAATGTGCAGTCCGGAGGAAATCTTTCAATCGGAGAGAGTGCAGACTTGTATGCCAACGTGATAAATGTCTCTGCTCAGAAGGACGTCTCCCTGGGGTCTGATGCATTTATTCACTCAATAGTGAAATCAGATTCTCCCACTGAATCGGGAACTGTTGACATTAAGAGCTATACCGGGAGCGTCACTATTGCAGATCGTTTTGAAATTGGGGCGGATAACCTAACAACTATTACAGCCGAACAAGGAAGTGTCGGGATTGGCAATGATGCCGATGTGTATGTCAGCGGAGATCTTTCGATCAAGTCAGGAAAAGACTTTGTCATTGGAGACGACGCATTTATCGCTACTGAAAAGAGCAGCGTGATTGCAGATGAGAAAGGGCGGCCAAAAGGCCGATCAGATGTTTCGATTGTCTCCGGAGGAAATGCCGTTTTTGGTGAGGGAGCTTGGATAATTTCAGAGGCCGATATTTCCGTAGTTGGAGGGAAGGATGTGAAATTTGGTGATGAGGCTCTTCTTGTGGCCTTAACACCCTCCGCCGAGCCTACCGAAGGAAATCTGACTGTGAGAAGTACAGGCGGTTCCGTCCTATTGGAAGGGACAGCCATTATTTACGGAGAAGAATCCGTTGATTTGGATGCAGCAGATAAGCTTACCATTGGTGGAGATGCTTACCTTGCTTCCGAAAAGAATGTTGACGTTTATGCCGGTGAAATTCGCTTGGACGGAACGTCTGAAGTTTTGACGACGGACGGCAGCGTTAACCTAGTATCCACGGGAGGTATAACCCTTGCGTCGGATGCTAGCGTCAAAGGACCCGCCGGTGTTTCCATATCTGCTGCCGGACGTTTGGTTGCCCAGGGTACAACCGAGATCTCTTCGGATAAGAACGTCAAGATTCAAGGCGGAGAAATACGTCTTGACGGTACTTCTGAAGTTCTCTCGGACAATGGCGGCGTTGAAATTCTTTCCAAGGGAGATTTGACTCTTGCCTCTGATGCAAGCGTGAAAGGAGAGACAGGCGTTTCCATATCCGCTGAGGGACGCTTTGCTGCCCAAGGTACTACCGAGATATCTTCAAAGAACAAAGTTTATATTCAAGGCGGTGAAATACGTGTTGACGGCGCTTCCGAGGTTCTATCGGAGAATGGAGAAGTCCAGCTCAAGTCGTTGGGCGATATGACCCTTGCTGCCGATGCTTCTGTTAAAGCACCGCAAGAAGTTGTTTTAGTCGCCGATGGAAACCTTGTTGCTCAAGGGAGTACCAAGATTTCTTCTGATAATTATGTAAACATCGCGGGAGGAAACCTCCGCTTTGACTCTGCTGCTGAAGTGTCTTCTGAGAATGGAGGAGTTGTTCTTGATTCCTTAGGGGATCTGACTCTTGCCTCCGATGCCTCTATTACAGCACAAGAAAATGTAGTTCTGGCAGCTAAGGGCCTTCTCACTGTACAAGGACGTGCAGATATATCTTCTGATTCCGACATTGACCTCTTGGGATCAAATGTCACACTCGCAGGCGGAAGTGAAATCAAAGGCTCTAATGTCGAGGTTACTGCATTTGCAGGTGACGTGAGGATGCAGGGCGATTCTTGGGTGTATACGACAGATGACTCCGGAGACGTTCGAATTCAGGCCTCAAGAGATATTCGTTTGTTGGATCAAACTAGGATCGGAGCTTGGGATGAGGAAACTGATCTAAGTACTCATCTAGTAGTCCTGAAGGCAGGTAACGATGTCTATCAGAGACAGAATAAAGGAGATACCGGTGTTACGGCTGAAAGATTGGAAGCAACGGCCAATGGCAGTATTGTCTTAGGCTCTGTGACCAAGATGGGAGAAGCCGGTGAGTTTGGTGGAAACTACATTACAGAAGCTGTTCTTGAAGCAGGTAAAGACGTCAATTTAGCTTTGACTGGCTTTGCGACAACGGTGTATGTAAATGCCTCTCAAGGCGGAGTTGTTAACGGCCATGTGTCAATTCATGGCGAAGAAAATGTGCTGAATATTGGCAACTCGATATCGGCGAAGAATGAGGTAATGCTCCATTCAGCTTCCGTTAGCGGGTCGTCAATTGTGTCTAAGGCGGGGATTGAAATTTCATCTTCTCTTTATGACAAAGAAGGTTCAGCAATTGATTTCGATACCGTTCATGGTAAATCTGTAGGCATTCTTTCCGGAAACGCTGAAATTAATATTGGTTCGGTTTTCGGTCAGGACTATGTAGATATTTATCGAAGAGCCAACGGCGTCACTGGAAACATTCAGGTAGGAAACGTTGAAAGCAATCGCTCGGTTATGTTGTATAACGGTAACGGGAACATCGTGGCTGAAACGTTCCGAACTCCCGGCATGATTGCTGTCACCAGACAAGGAAGTATTTTTGGCCCCGTCTTAGGTAAAGGTGTTTACGTGCTTGAAAACGGCCCTGATCTATACGGATTCCTGAATATTAAGGGAGTAACGGGAACTTATGCGGAGGATGTCCCCTTCGGTGTTGTTCCGCATTTCTCCTCTCTGGTAACAGAAGTATTCGGACTAGATCGAACTCATCGTGGCTTGGTGATCCGAATGAAAGACGTGATTAACCGCAATGGTGAATTCTCCTTCCTTAAATGGCGTCAAGAGGATTCTGATGAAGAAACTTATTTGCCAAGAGAGTTAGCGGAGGATAACTTAGTAACCATAAATATTCCGGAAGCAAATTAGAGAACAGTAAGACTCCCGAAGATCTTCAAAAATCCTCGGGGGTTTTATTCGTTAGCGACGTCCTACTATAGTCCCGGTTGACCGACTCTTATTTTCCTATTGAGTCTCAAACAACATATTGGGACTTTTCAAAAAGGTTTTCTCTCGAAAGTTCAAACTTGTGCCATAAGAGGAAGTTTTTCTTCCTTCATCAAGCTTTTCCCAAGGAAGCAATTTTTCTCAATGTGGCGAACAGTCCAACTTGATGTAGGACCTGTAAGACATTTTTAATTTTACGACAAAATAGTGTACAATAAAGTGTCAAATATTTAATTTCTGAGACCAATGGGTTAATTTTTAATCGTTCCAAAGAATCTAAAGAACACTGATTTTGGTCAGGATTAGGCTATTTTTGTGCCGATTTTCTGTCCGGTGTTCCGAAGGACGAGCCGAATATTTATTGCATACGGCTTTGTTTTCTAATGAATTTTGTTGGAACGAGCAATGAGAACATTGAAACAATTCAGAAAATCTTCCAAGAACCCAGCATTTGTTGCTAGAGGTCGCTTGCCATTCATCGAATTTTTTCAACCCATTATTTTTGGGTATGAGCCGGAGAGGCTTTACAGTGGTGAAGTAAGATTACCGGTCGCCGCTGAGAGAAAGCTGATTGGATACGTTAGATTTGTACCTAACCGTCCGGACCAATCAGAATTTGTGAGCGTCTCATCGGTCTGCACTTTGTCTAAAGGTGCCGACATCGCAAGAGGAGGAAATAACAAGGATTACATTTTCTGGTTATGGATAAACTCTCGCCGAATCTGCTCAGACTACGTGACAAAGGCACGGTCAGAGGAAATGAAGGACGTCATAGAAGCCGTCAGAGTCACCTATAAAAACAAAGCGGTGCCTATGTATTTCATTGAACACATCTGTGAGGCGGTCCTGACCGCTGAAGAGACCGTAAGAGTGCTTCAGAATAAATGGCAGGTTCAGAGAGCCGTGCTAGAGAGGGGAGAAAACGCCTGAAAAATTGCATTTCTAGAATACCTAACTTTTTAAAATCCTAAAAAATTCTTTATTTTCAGTTGCTTTCGTTGACTTTTTGTGCTAAACTAGATAACCTAAATAGATAATTTATGAGATCATGAG
>NZ_BAAGDP010000022.1:0-43803 GCF_054660695.1 Turicimonas sp. TL08 | reverse complement strand
AGCTCCTTTTTCCGTAAAGACGAGCCGAGAACACAGTCATCAGCGTAATTACATCCTTAACCAGTTCCGTTTCAAAAGCTTCGTCTTCCGGATCATCGAGAATCTGAATCGAGACATTAAACTGTTTGCACCAGTAGAAGACTAATTCCTTCCCGAACCGTAAAAGACGATCGGCATGCGTCAATGTAAGAGAGCTTACGGTACTGCTCCAGATGGCTTCCAGCAGCTTCTTTAATCCCGGCCTTTTGCAGTTTAATCCGGAGCCGAGATCAGAGATAACTTCATCGCAGCCACTGTCTTTAAGACGTTGAATTTGGGACTGAAGGTCAGATTTTTGATCGTGGCTGGAGACTCGGGCATATCCGATACTGCGGCGTTCCTCCTTTTTTATTAAATGAGAGAAAGAGCAAGAAGCAAAACGACGATGGTTCCCGACAGTTCGGAGAGTCTCAGTCCGTTTACCGGAACGGCACCAGCGGCGGATGGTTGCTGAGGTAACACCTAATTTAGCTGCTAATTCTCCTACCGAAAGGAGAGAAAAATCTAGACGCTTCTTCTGAAAAGGTGGGTATTGTCCTTGTTTGTACAAGATTACACAACAATTTCGTGGCTAGTTTTTAACCCCTAATACCTTTTTCAGTTCCGCTACAACCTCTACGTCTGCGGGCAACCAATCGACTGTATCTAACTCTCTTTTGTCCAGCCATTTTGCCGCTTCATGTTCAGTGAGAACTATTTCTCCTGAAACAATCCTAGAAAGGAAGCAGTGCATTGTTAAATGAAAATTCGGATAGTCGTACTCAACTGTTGTAATAAGTTTTTCTGGCTCAATTTCAACTTCCAGCTCCTCACGAATTTCTCTAACGATAGCGGCTTCCGGAGACTCACCTTTTTCCATTTTTCCGCCCGGGAACTCCCAGCCGTCTTTAAAGTCACCATACCCACGTTGTGTCGCCAAAATTTTATGATCTTTGTGGATAATGGCTGCCACTACTTCTATTGTTTTCACTCTATTCCCCGCATAAATAATCGTATATATCGTTACGAACTGGTGTATCTAAAACATACTGAATTTCAAAGGCGTTTTCCATCTTAGAAGGATCTGCTCCACTTGGGACCTTTACTGGTTCAGGCATTCCCTCCGCCTTCATCTCCCCCAAGAAATAAAAGCTTTTTGCTTCGCTGTCATTTTTGTTTTTTCTAACAAACAAATAGATCTTATTCTCTTCATTTTCAGGAGATTGTTTATAAATCCGTTTTGCGTCATCTGAATCAACTGAGCGTTTTGTCTTTGAAAGGGCAATAAGGTTTTTCTCCGACTCGAATCTGTCTTCATAAGCAATGGCATCCTCAGCCTTGTGATAGTTGACAAAAACAGGCAAAGTCTTGGTTGTCTCATCGTACTTATACCCTCCAATATTTTGAGCCGGAGGATTCTTAGGCCAGTTCAGTAGACGGCACACATCTTCATAAGAATATTTCTCGTACAAACATAAGGAGGTGTCCTTGTATCTTTTACTAAACCTGTCCTCGTAACGTTGAGTCATGAAGTCTAATAAATCCTCCAAACAGTCTCTAAACCCAGGTCCGTTATTCTCTAGTTCTTCCTTTAGTTGATTGGATGCTCGGAAATCACCCGACTCTGTGCGCGTTACAAAAACAACGTCTCCGGCTCCTTTCTTTTCTATTTCATTTCTGAAAAAATTAGCAGATAGGTTATTGAAAACACTCTTTAAAAGAAGAGGAGAAGGATTAAGCTTCAATTCGTTTTGCAGAATGCTTTCAAAATCTTCTTTGAGTACCCCGTTTGGATTCTGCAACGCCAGCCTTAATAAAACACATTCCTCAATACGTTTGGCCGCGCCTAGTTTTGATGAGAGATATCGGATCATACTTTCAGCTCGCGGGGTTAGCCGAACTTGGTAGGAATCTTCATTTTCCTTTAGGAATCCATAGTAAGACCGGTATTTAGGATTCATAAAGAACTTTACCGGATCAATTCCATTGTGATCTTTGTACTCGGTCAGTCGTGGAATTCGTCCCAATTTATTCTTCAGAATTCGATACGACTCTTTCAGCAAAGCCGCATCGTTGGTTCTTGCTGTGTCGATTGAATCTAGTATGCGTTGCTTTACGACTGTCTGAAATTCTATCGTCGAGGCCCCGGGTATAGTTCGTGTTCCTAGACCTACTACTTTTCGCATGACATCTTTATCATAAGAATTGTCACCGGAAAGGGCTACAGGGATTAAGTAATTGTTTTGATAGTTAGCAATAAAATCGAGGACAACCAAAAACTCCTTATCCTCGGCTTTTCTTAGTCCCCTGCCCAACTGTTGAACGAAAATAATAGGGCTTTCTGTTGGTCTCAAAAAAATAACTTGATTGATTTCTGGGACATCAATACCTTCATTAAAGATATCTACAGAAAAAATATAATCTAGTCTCCCTTCCCCTTCTCCGTGAGATAGTTTTTCGACGCATTCTAGCCTCTTCTCCATTGAATCTTTTCCAGAGAGAGCGACCGTCTTAAACCCCTTCTTATTAAATTTCTCCGAAAAAGCCGCACATTCCTCAATAGTCCTGCAAAATACAAGTCCTTTGACCCGATCTCCAGCATGTCCATAAACTTCAGCTTGTTTAATAACGTGATCTACTCTCTGGTCAAATTCAACACAACTAAAATCTTTCAATTTATCGAACTTCAGTGAGTCAATTTCCAGATCTGCAATACCGTAGTATCGGAAGGGTACCAACAGATCTTCCTCTAAGGCACCCTGCAGTCGGATTTCGTAAGCAATGTTATTGTCGAAAATCTTATAGATATCTTTTCCGTCCGGCCTGTCTGGGCTTGCAGTCATTCCAAGCCAGAAATCTGGCTGTAAATGAGCCATAATTTTGGAGTAACTATCAGCGCCTGCTCGATGAACCTCATCGATAACAACTAAATCAAATTTCTTCGGATTAATTCCCTCCAACACTTCGGCTTTGGATAGGGTCTGCATAGTTCCGAAAACTAAATCTTTGTCTATTTCAAAGGAATGACCTGAGACCAAGCCATACGATAGATTCTTTGTTCCAATTACCCGCTCAAAGCTTTTCTTTGCTTGAATTGCAATCTGCTCTCGGTGAACAATGAATAGAATTTTTTTAGGCGCTTTCAGAACTTTCGAACTTTCATCTTCCTTCTTTGTTCGCAAGTTCATGAGATGCCTAACTGCTAAAGCTGCTGCATAAGTCTTTCCTGTCCCCGTGGCTGAGATTAACAATGCCTTAGTTTGGCCAGATAGATAAAGCTCAGTCACATTCTTAATAAAGACCTTTTGCATAGAGTTTGGTTCTATCCGAATCGCCTTCACCGTCTCCTGTTGCGTCGCCACAATTCTATTTTGTTTGAATCTTTTCCTCGCAGCTCTCCACTCAACTTCGTAATCATCAATCACTTCTTTCAAAGGAAAACTATTCGGATGCTCCCATAGATACTCGAATTCCGTTTTAATTTTTTTGGGAAGCTGACCAGTTTTATGAGATACGAGCCTGATATTCCACTCGAAATTTGTGGTCAAAGCATTCTGTGTAAGGTTTGAACTGCCAATGATGAAACGACATTCATCACCCCGAGTGAACATAAAACCTTTCGTATGGAAGCCTACAGCATCTTCACAGCGGTAAAGTTTGATTTGAAGCTCCGGAAAATACTTTTCAATTTGCCTGAGTGCACGAGGATCAGTAAAGAGGTTATAGTCCGTGGTTAATAGCCTTCCTTTTACTTTATCTTTGCGCCCCTCCCCATACACATCATCCTTCAACGTTTGTTTCAGCAGGCTCAAACCTCCTTGGGTTATAAAAGCCACACTCATGTCAAAAGAGTCACAGTCCTTTAGCTCGTCCAATAACTCCGGCAATACTTTTATGTATTCACCTTTCTCTCCTACTGAATTACAGAGCAAATCTGCACGCAGATGAGGATCTGAGTCGGATACATTAGCGTCGATAAACGAGGTTAGTAAACTTCTTTCTAAAGATTTCTGTGTGTCTGTTATGGACTGCATATTGAAAAGAGACCGGATAGATCTTCTAAGTTTGTTCTTGTTTCCTCTTATAACTGAGAGGACACCGCTTGGATCTTATCAACCTATCCTGCCACAAAACAACTCTGGAAGGTATAACGCAAAATGAGTTAGAGGACTTAATTGAGCTTGAAGTTTCTGAAGAGCAACCATCCTTCTGGAAATCCTTAAATTCAATTCAAAAAACAGTCCCTATTCATTTCTCATTGAACTTGTAGAAGTTAGAAGTCTTTCTCTCAAGAAAGTCTGCACTGTCGGCTTTACTAGACCCACAGCAGTTCCGACACCAAGTGCGCTGATTAAGGTTCCTTCGCGCACACCTTGTAGTTCCGAAAAGAAATAGAAAGATAGTCCGACACTAAGGGCAACAAACAGCCAGTCAGCCGAAACCTTTACCTTTGCATAAGTAGAGTTAAAACGTTGGGCTAGAGCTAACATAAAGCCATCGGGCGCTGTCACCGAAACATTTGCCGTAAATTGAAAACACAACCCAATAGCCAAAATACAAATCCCAAGGCAAAGCGCCAAAATACGTTCGTAATATGCCGTCAAAGAAAAAGATGAATAGCAGAAGAGAGCGGCATCACAAAGGACGCCAAAGAATACGGCCGTCGGAAATTGCCATAAAGCTTTCAACTTAAAATCCGACTTCAAAATTACTTTCTGTAAAGCCAACAAAATAATTTGCTCTGCGGCAACACAGGTCCCGAAAGTAAACGGTAAATAAAGAGAAACTACGTAAGGTACCGACATGACCGGGCTGACGCCCAATTCACTTTTGACAATAAGTCCCACGCCAAAAGCTGCAATAGACAGTCCTAACAAAAACGCGACAAGTCTTTTTTGTGTATGCGCATCTAGCACGGAACTCCCCCCTCTATTGCCATGTGAAATTTATTTGCCGGCTAGAAAGATTTTTGGTGAGGCTTCCAAATTCGCTGTTATTAAGAAGCTATGCGATTACGTTGCTCCGCATATCAAGCAAAATCTTTTCTTGATGCCCCAATTTCATATCAAAACAAGAACTGCCGTCACTAAAGGAACAAGACAATGAGTTTGGGACGGCAAGCCGAGACCTTCAATCTTTTCTATTTGGCTGAAAATATGCTAGGTACTAAGGCCGCCTAAGTCAATGAGAGAGAATCCTGAGTATCTTTCTCATTCACTTAATTCTTGTTGTAAAAGGCCAATCTTTCTTAATGCCGATAGCCTTGAGAATTAACCAATTTCTGTACTCTTTTCGTATCCGCCTTTCCCCATTCGGCAAAAATCTTCCGCAGCCAAATACAGCCTGCATCCTGATGCGCCCTCTCACCCCAAATTAAAGAATTCCAAATATTGGGTTCCGCAATTTCCGAAGGTAATGGTAAGAATTCCAGATCATTTGCCTTGACTGCAATTTCTGCTGCTCTATATCCGCAGATGGAAATCAAATCGGTCTTCTCAAGAGCCTCCCAAACGACATTAAATCGAGTCGTGGTTAGTCGCGTTCTTTCTCTAAATTTTTCGAATGGAAATATACTTTGATCGGGGCCAGGCCAATGATTATGACGTCCCGTAGAAATGCTGGCGCGGTCATACATCTGAAGATCGTATGTCTTTAATGGACGGCCTAGCCTAGATAGCGGATGACCTTTCCGAAATAGAACTACTCGCTCAATTGGGTACAGATCCAAATAATGGATATCAGGCGGTAAGCCAACCCGGGTCACAATAGCAAAATCCACATTCCCTGACAGAACTTGTTCAAATTCATTGTCGTGGTGAGCTAGGTGAATACTTGCGAATGGTGCCTGCTGAAGAAAAGTCGGAACAATTCCTCCGATAATTCTTGACACCTCAGCCATCATGCAGCTAATTCGAAAACATCTTCGACATTTCTCCGGTGAGAACCCTTCCGGATTAAGCCCTTGCATCCTTTCTAATATATCCTGAATAACGGGTTTGATTTTGGAAAAGTATTCCGTTGCCACCAATCCGTCTTTGACATTGAGGAAACAAGAGTCTCCTAGGATTTCTCGAATTCTCTTCAGCGTACGTGATGCCGTTGAAGGAGAAAGATTCATTGCCTCTCCGGCTTTTGTTATGCCGCCTGCCCGTTCAAGAGCCATTAAAAATTGAAGATCGCCAAGCGTCAGTTGTTCTAAGTTTTTCACGCCCATAAAAATCGCCTTTTGAGGTTAAAAAGGATTCAATTGCATTATTTGCATAGATATCTTTGCAATATTTACATGCTCATTTTACCACCCGTTATTTTTACAATGTCACTCAGAGGTTGAGAAAAAACCCAATCATTCCAAGGAGTTAACTATGTTAAGAAGACATTTCGTTTCTGTTGCTATTGCTTCCGCTTTTGCAACTACGTTTTCACTTCCTGCTTTCGCTACACAATATTTAGAAACTGACCTGGTTATCGTCGGCGGCGGTCTCGCTGGTTTAGCAGCTGCTCAACATGCCGTTGACGTAGGCGTCAAACCAATCGTTCTTGAAAAAGAACCGGCCCTTGGCGGCGCTGGTAACTTCCCTGAAGGTTCTTTAGGTGTCGGCACTCGCTATCAAAAAGAACATGGCATCAAGACAACTGTTGACCAAGTTTTGACAGCTGCTTTGCAATTCCACCACTACAGAGCCGACCCACATGTCCTCCGCGTTTTGATTGAAGAATCCGGTAAAACAATTGACTGGGTCATGGACAAAGGCGCTGAAATGCGCGGTATCCGTACCATGTACTCTCCTGAAGAATCTTTGATGACATGGCACTTGTTCAAAGGCGGCGCAGCAGGAATCGTTCAGCGCTTCGCTAAGGAAGTCAGAGCAAAAGGCGGCACAATCCTGACAGAAACTCCTGTTAAGAAACTTCTTGTCGAAAACGGCAAAGTAGTAGGCGTTGAAGCAGTTGACGCCGAAGGCGATAAAGTTATCGTCAAGGCCAAGAAAGTTATCCTCGCAACAGGCGGCTTCGAATCCAACAAAGAAATGTTGGCTAAGTACGTTAACGATTCTTCCGCTCTCGGTATGTTTGAACCGGTATGGTACAGAGGCCCGGTTACCGACGGTAAGAACGGCGACGGCCGTACAGGCGACGGCATCCAGATGGCTCAGATGGTTGGCGCAGGTGTAAAAGGCATGCACGCTATCGCCGGTAACGCCCCTTACCTCCCTGACCTTCCTCCGATTAACCAATTCATGGGTGCGGACGAACTCAAACAAGGCCGCTGCGCACTTGCTCAGCCATGGCTTTGGGTTGACCAGCACGGCAACCGCTTCTTTAACGAATCCCGCGGCTCCGTCTTCGTAGACGTATATAACGCCATGACAACAGCCGGCGGTGTAATGTACAACATCATCGACCAGCAGAAGTACGACCAATTGGTTAACAAGGGAGCTCTTCTTCCGTTCAACGCTATCGTTTTGGCCGGTGTTCCTCTGAAAGCTCTCCCGAAGACCTATGAAATCGGTCAGCAGAGAGGCTGGGCCTTCAAGGGTGACACCATCGAAGATTTGGCAACAAAGATCGGTGTTCCTCCGCAAAATCTCCGCGCCACAATGGAAAAAGTTAACGAATACGCTAAGGCCGGTAAAGATCCTGAATTCGGACGTCTGCCTGAACATTTGGCAACATTCGATATGCAGAAAGGTCCTTACTACGCTCTGAAAGGTATCCGTGCATTCTTCTTAACCCTCGGCGGCGTTACAGTTACTCCGAAGTTCGAAGCAACTAACCCGCAAGGCGACGTGATTGCTAACCTTTACGTAGTTGGCCAGGATATCGGCGGTCTGTATGACTCTTCTTATGACTTGAAGTGCGAAGGTTCTGCTTCTTCCTTTGCAATGACCAGCGGTCGCGTCGGTGCAGCCAACGCTATCCAAGCCATCAAAGAAGGTAAGTAACCTTAATCAACAATAGGAACCGGCCCTGAAAGGGCCGGTCATGAGAATCCCCATGAAATATCTGCCTTTTCTCATAGCTGGCCTTTTTTGCATGAGCTCCGCTGTATTGGCTGCTCCTTCACAATTCAAGCATCAAGCAAGAAATGTTAACTGCGAAGCTTGCCACAACACAGCCGCTCCGGTTTCAGCCGCTAAATCTAAGAGCTGCATGAAGTGCCACAATTACGAAGCTGTCGCAGCTAAGACAGCAAAGATGAATCCGAATCCTCATGATTCCCATGCCGGACAGCTCAGATGCACTTTATGTCACAAAGAACATTCTGAAAGCGTTGTCTACTGCAGAGAATGCCATAAGAACAAAGACGATCAAAGATTCAATTTCAAGACTCCTTGAGATTCTTGCATAGTTGAGCAGTAGATTGGGCCGAGCGAATTGTTCGGCCCTTTTTTTGCTTATTCTCTTAGGCCTTTTTAGCCTGCGTATTCGGATCGATATCCGGAACAAAGAGCAAGTAAAGTGCCGCGGCAATCGTGACACCGGACACAATCCAGAAGCCGGTTTGGAACTCTCCTAAATGATGCCCTAAAAAACCGAAGGCCATCGGAACGAAAATAGCACCTACAAAGGAGAAGAAATCCACACCGCCTGTAGCCTCAGCAACTTTTCCTTCCGGAGCTGCTTTGGCAACTTGTGCAAAGAATACACCGCTCCAGCCTAAGGAATTTATTCCCAGTATGAAGGAAATGGCTAACACAAGCCACTGAGCCCAGCCTGAAGTAACAAAGCTCAAAAGGATAGTGAATGCTCCCATCAAAATACCGCAATAGGCCAGAGCTTTCCGCGAAGAATGAAGCTTGTTGGCGGCTTGGCCCCAGAATAGTCTTCCCACAATAGCACCGAAGTTGCTCACAGCTAAGGCAATACCCCCGAAAACCAATGAGAACTTCATGTCTGACAGGAACACGACCATGTAGGCTAAAACCGACATCTGCAGGCCTTTGTAGATGATGCTGAGTATGGATAAACGCAGAAGCAAAGGAGTCTGCAGGACTAATTTCATACTGTCGGCTAAATGAGATAGAGTTATCGGCTCATCTTTGAATTGGTAACTGGCATCTTGGCTCTTGCGGATAGCCATGCTCCAAATAACGGTTATGGCGCACAATACAGCGACAAAAGACAGACCCACTCGCCATCCGTACCGAACGGTTAAAAATGGAATTACTAAACCGGATAAAGCCATTCCTACCGGACCTGCACATTGCTTGATGGAAAAGACGGTGTTGTACTGGCCTTTTTCCAACTGACGGCTCAGCATGGTGTTGATGGCCGGCATTAAAGGACCTTTAGCCAGGCCTAAAACAAAGGCGGAAAAGATTACGCAGACTTCCCATGGAACCATGCACAGAAGCAAAGAAATAATGGCAACTGTCAATGCAATCATACAAATATGGGCCGGACCGTAACGCCGGATGAAGTTTCCTCCGGTTAACGACGAAATGCACGCACCTACATACAAAAAGCCAATGTATAAGCCGGCAAAGGTGCTGTTTGCATTAAGAGACTTTGCAATCTCCGGTGCAATACTTGCCACTGCGGTACCCATCAAAGACGAGACCAGTTGGATACCCATGGCAGCTAAAAAAGCCTGAATTCCAAGTCTTGTTAGCCCAAGCATGTTTCCTCCGTATCATGGAAACCACTATAAATGGGCTGAGGGTCCTACCCCTCGATTTTTTAATCAATTCAGGCAGAAAAAAACTCTTCGGGATTTCTCGGCGAAGAGTTTTTCTGAAAATACAACTAATTAATTGAAGAATAGTAAAAGTGCATGGTAATAAACAGGGGCTGCAAAGAACAGCATTTCAAGCCTGTCCAAAGTTCCTCTGGTAAGGAGCATAGTGTTATCCAAACGCTTTGCGCCGAGTGAACGCTTAACGGAGGACATCACCAAGCCTCCCAAGGTACCCGATACGATAATCAGTAAAGACATCAGAGGGGCTTGCCAAGCTCTGAAAGGAGTCATCCAGAAAAGAGCAGACCCAATGGCTAATGCACCGATACTGCCAAGAATAATGCCCTTGTAAGTCTTATTCGGATTACTGAAACTCGGTCTTCCTCCGAAAATTGCTGAAGCCAGAATCTGGAACAGATCAGCAAAATATAAAACCATTAAAAAGTAAAGAAGAACAAACAATCCGCTCGAGTGATAGCGCTGTAAGTCAATTGAAGCGATAGCAGGGGCATGGCTGACGCAGAAAATACAGAGCATGATGCCCCATTGGACTTTGGCTACGCGCTCTAAGAAACGATCTGTATCTTTACTCAATACCATCACTACCGGCAGAGCTAAGAAAAGATAAACCGGAATAAAGAGCGTAAACAGGTTGTAGTAGTTCAGCCAGACCAAGATATATTGGACCGGGATAGCAACGTAGAACGCTAGGATAAGAATTGAATGATCGTGGCGCCGTGTTGGTGTCAGTGCGATAAACTCGCGCAAGGAGAAGAAAGAGGCAATGGCAAAAATAAAAACCAGAGCGCCTTGGCCGAGATAGACAGCAACTGCAAAAACAAAAATCAATCCCCAAGCGGCACGAATGCGAGAGTTGATAATTCGGTTTCTGTTAATGGCTAAATCCGTCGTGGACTTGGAAGAGAGCCACTGACCGATAAAAGTACCAATCGCTGTCAAAACCACTAAAACAGCTAAAATCGTGAAATAGGCTTCACTCGTTGAAAAACCCCATCTCATTTCATTCATCTTTTATAGCTCCCTTGCGAGTTTGATGATGGAGGCTCTGGCCTTTTCTAAGAATTCTTCTTTTCCTTCGTCTGGCGAATGCGGAAGCGGCGCCCCGAAACGCACTGAACACATGGTCGGAACAGGAAGAAGTGCACCTTTCGGCATCGATCGATGGAGGTTTTCGAGATAAACCGGAATTAACTCAACTTCCGGAAATTCTGTCATAAGTCTCCATAAACCGCTCTTAAAAGGTCCGGGGAGAGCTTGAGGCGTACGAGTTCCTTCCGGGAAAATAATCAGAGAACTGCCCTCTCGGAGCGCTTGTCTCATCGGATCCATCGGATCGGAATTCTCCGTCCTTTTTCTATCTACCAAAACCACATTCAGCTCGTCGACCGCAATTCTTTTGCGGATGCCAGACTGCCAGTAATCTTTTGCGGCTACCGGTCTTGTCTTGGTTCTAAGTTCTTTAGGAAGAGCGGACCAAATAACAATAGTATCCAAATGACTGGTGTGATTAGCAAAGTAAATCCTCTGCTTTCTTTCAGGTGCGCATCCTACCCACTGAGGATAGGCGCCGACCAATAGTTTGGTCATCCAAACCATTGGAGTCATGAATTGAAATAGATGCTTCAAGATTAAACTTCCTAAAACTTAGTTGTAAGTCGAATTATGCCTTTTTCTGCACGGAAATTGACTAAAAATGATTCAATACCATTATGGATCTTCAATTTTTTGGTGAACATTTGAACTATAGGTAGTTATTCGGATGTACTCAGTCCTATTAGGACTTTCCTTACCAGTCCTGATTCAAATTCAAATTGTTCTGAGTTTTTTGAAATTCTCAGTTATTTTGAGATAAATTACTCTTACACGTTATGGTGAGATAAATAATGTTTGCAGCTTCTTTCAATTTTTATTTCTTTTATTTTCCGGCCTCGGCGGGAGAATAGACTGCAACCTCCATAAGCACAAAATTCACAACCGCCGGCAAAAAACCGGCGGTTTAATTTTTTGGATTTCAATTTTTATAAAACATGAGGCAACCAATGAGCTACGCAACCGATGACCTTCGAATTAAAGAAATTAGAGAATTAACTCCGCCCTCCCATTTAATCCGAGAGTTCCCTTGTGAACAACTTGCATCTGAAACCGTACATCACGCACGTCTGAATGCTCACAAGATTATTTATGGAGAAGATGATCGTCTTCTTTTAATCGTCGGTCCCTGCTCAATTCACGATCCTAAGGCTGCTCTTGAATATGCAGAAAGGCTCGTAGAACTCAAAAAGAAATACGCCAATGATCTCGAAATCATCATGCGTGTGTACTTCGAAAAACCTCGCACCAGCCTCGGTTGGAAAGGCTTAATCAATGATCCCGGTTTAGATCACAGTTTTAGAATTAACCAGGGACTGAGAATCGCTCGAGAACTTCTTCTCAATATCAATGAACTTGGCATTCCGGCCGGTACCGAGTATCTCGATATGATCACGCCGCAGTATATCGCCGACCTCATCTCATGGGGAGCTATCGGCGCCAGAACCACTGAAAGCCAAGTCCACCGTGAATTAGCCAGCGGCCTGTCTTGTCCCGTGGGATTCAAGAACGGAACGGACGGCAACGTAAAAATTGCTATTGATGCCGTCAAAGCTGCTGAACATGAACACGTGTTCTTATCGGTTACCAAAGGCGGTCACTCTGCCATCGTCGTTACCGGCGGGAACGAAGATGCACACGTCATTTTACGTGGTGGAAAGACTCCGAATTATGATGAAGCAAGCGTGGAAGAATGCTGCAAAAAACTTGAAGAAGCCGGGATGCCTGCCTCCGTCATGATCGATGCGAGCCATTCAAACAGCGAGAAGAAATACAAAAAACAATTGGATGTTATTGAGAACATCTGCGGACAGTTAGAAAAAGGAAGCCGCAAAATCATGGGCGTCATGATTGAATCCAATCTTGTGGAAGGCAATCAGCCCTTAGAAGGCAATCCTAACCTCACCTACGGTCAATCCATTACCGACGGATGTATTGGTTGGGAAGATACAGTCAAGGCAATTGATAAACTTGCTAAGGCAGTAAGAGCAAGACGCGATTGGCTTAGGTAGCACCAATGACAAGAGGCGGTAAAACCGCCTCTTCCTTATTGAAAACCTCTTCTATTTCTTTGCAGGAACTTCAATATCCTTCATGTGATCGACCGGATGTTTTCGTGCAAGAAAACTGTCAGCCTTACCCAAGAGTTCCTTAAGCAGCTCTTTGTTCTCGTATGGAGAAAACAAAGAACGAACCGCCAAACCTGCATACAGAGCGTTCAATAGTTCTAAGCGAACTTTATGTTCTTCGTCATTCGGATCAACATGGTAGTACTCATAAAGTAGCTCTCTGAACTTCTTCTGATGCTTCTGGAAATGCTCCATCAGCTTGGCATCTCGGGTAGCTTCCGTAATTAAAGTCAGCATCAGAGCTGCTCTTTCCGGTTTTAAGAGATTGTCCAAGCACTCATCTTTATCAATTGAACGTTCTTCAAACATGCTGTTTTTAAGCGTATCGAAGATCTCTTGATTCATTCTCTCCTGCACGGCCATAGCCAAATCGGCTTTGTTTTTATAAAAGTTATAAATGTGGGGAGGACTGACCTCAGCTTTCTTCGCAATATCGCTCATGCTGGCCGCATGGAAGCCCTTCTCCAAGAAAATCTCTTGAGCGGCCTCCAGCAGTCGATGCCGCTTGATTTCCATTCGGCGCGGATAACGGTGAGTTGTCATTCGACCTTCTCCGTCACGGCTGCCCCTTGAGTGGAAGCTAACGTCTGAGAAGCCGCAGGCTCGGCAGAGGTTGATTTTATGCTCCCGCCTCCGAGTACTTTGTACAAAGTCACGTTAGAAGAAAGACGGTTCTGCTCGGCCACAATGTAGTTAGTTTGGGCCGCAACCATTTGTCTTTGGCTCTCTAAAACTGTCAGGAAGCCGTCCAGTCCGTTCTTATAACGGCTATAAGACAAGTTATATGCTCTCTGAGTGGCATCGACTAAGGCCCGCAGAGCGGAACATTGACGAGTCATTGTTCCCTCGGCAGCCAAAGTATTGGCAACTTCAGCAAAGGCGCTCTGAATAGTTTTTTCATACTGAGCCACCTTAGCCTTCTGCTCGGCTTCGGCTTGTCTTAACTGAGAAATATTGGCTCCGCCGGTAAAGATCGGAAGAGTAATACCGGGAGCAAAACTCCATAAGCCGGATCCGCCGCTGAACAAGTCATTCAGATGCTGAGACCCGGTACCGACTCCGGCTGTCAGAGTAATACGCGGGAAGAAGTTGGCTCTGGCAGCGCCGATGTTGGCATTCGCGGCTTTTAAGCTGTTTTCTGCAGCACGAATATCCGGTCTGTTAAGTAGCACTTCACTTGATAAACCCTTCGGAGCAATGGCGCCGTAAGTGCTCGGATCCTCCAGCTTTTCCGGTTCAAGAGATTCCGGAACTTTGCTTCCTACAAGCAATTCAAGATTGTTTCTGGCCTGAGCCAAAGATCTTTGATACTGAACAACTGCAGCGCGAGCTGTTTCGACTGTGGTTCTTGCCTGTTCTACGTCAAGCAGAGAACGCGCTCCGAGGCGATAGCTGTCAGAAATGAGCTTGAAGCTGTTCTGTTGGCTCTTAAGCGTAATTTCCTGGAGGCGAAGCAGTTCTTTTTGTGCTCCGACATTAATCCAAGCATTCGCCACTTCTGCAATCAAGGAATTTTGAGTGCCGTATTGAGCTTCTTCCGTTGCCAAGTAGTTCTGCAAAGCCGCTTCTGTCAGACTTCTGACACGGCCGAACAAATCAATTTCCCAAGAAGTTGAAGCAAGGGTTGCACGGTAGGTGTGAGAGGTATAGCCATTTCCTGTGGGCGCCATTGTGTCCGGAGTATGAGAACCGGTAGGACTGAAATCAGCACCTGCATTCGGCATCAGGTTCGCACGCTGAATGCCGTACGCAGCTCTGGCTTTCTCAACGTTGAGAATGGCAATACGCAGATCTCTGTTGTTTGTCAGCGCCGTGTTGATAACCTCTCTAAGCTTTGTATTCGTAAAGAAGGTATCCCATGTGGGCAGCGGAGCAGTACTGAAGGCTAAATCTTCATAGGCAGCCCCTTGGGGGAAGGTAGGGGCTACCGGAGATTCCGGTCTTTCGTAGACCGGTGCCATCGTGCATCCGGTCGCAATCAACACGGAAATGACTAATGGAGTTAACTTTAAAAAATTCATCTTCTACTTCTCCTCTGAATGGGAGGCCTGAGTTGAGGGTTGCTGCGCAGGAGCGCTATGTTTCTTTTTCTTGTCACCGAAGATCTTAACAATAAGAACGTAGAACATCGGAACAAAGAAGATACACAGGAAAGTACCGGTGACCATACCTCCTAACACGCCGACGCCGATGGCATTCTGTGCACCGGAACCGGCGCCGGTAGCTTTAGCCAAAGGAAGAACACCCAACCCGAAGGCAAGAGATGTCATCAAAATCGGACGAATTCTTAAACGGACGGCTTCACTGGCAGCATGCAGAATATCTTCTCCCTGCTCATGCAATGCTTTAGCAAATTCCACAATAAGAATGGCATTCTTACTAACAAGACCGATCGTTGTTAAAAGACCGACTTTAAAGTAAATGTCGTTATGCATGCCGAAAGCACCGGTAAGTCCCAACGCACCGATAACACCCAGAGGAACAACCATAATCACGGCAACCGGAATTGACCAGCTTTCATAAAGAGCGGCCAAGCACAAGAACACGATCAGAACGGACAAAGCATAAAGAGCGCCAGTCTGGGTGTCGGCTGCCTTCTCTTGATAAGAAATACCGTTCCATGCAATACCGTAACCGTATGGGAGGGTCTGAACAATTCTTTCAATTTCTTCCATAGCCTGACCGGTTGTATAACCCGGAGCCGGAGAACCTTGAATATTGACGGCACCTAAACCATTGAAACGTTCCAGGCGCGGAGAACCGTATTTCCAGCTGGTGCTGACAAAAGATGAGAACGGCACCATTTCTCCCTTGTTATTCTTAACGTACCAGCGGTTAATGTCTTCAGGAAGTTGGCGGAAAGGTGCATCACCCTGCACGTAAACTTTCTTAATTCTGCCTTTATCGTAGAAGTCATTAACGTAGGAAGAACCCCATGCGGTAGACAAAGCATCATTAATAGCTTCAACTGAAACACCGAGGGCAGCTGCTTTCTTAAAGTCAATGTCGACTTTAAGCTGAGGCATGTCTTCTTGGCCGTTTGGACGAACGTTATAGAGGACAGGACTTTGACGAGCTGCCGCCAAGAGTTGGTTTCTGGCTTCGGTCAGTTTTTCATGTCCGGCGCCGGCCAAATCCTGCAGGAATACGTCAAAACCGTCAGCCATACCAAGTTCGGGAACCGGCGGGAGAGCGAAGCCGAATACCATGGCGTCTTTCCAGCTCATGAGGACTCTGTTGGCTCTCATCGCAATGTTTTGTGCCTTTTGGTCAAGATTGGGTCTTTCTTTCCAATCTTTGAGCTTCACGAAAGCCATAGCGGTGTTTTGACCCGTCCCGGACAGACTGAAACCTGTAACGGCCATGACACTCTGTACATTGTCCTTTTCAGTTTTCATGAAGTATTCCTGCATTCTTTGAATCACAGGAAGGGTGGTCTCTTGGGTCGCTCCGGCCGGCAGTGTTACCTGAACCATCAGGGAACCTTGGTCTTCATCCGGCATGAAAGCGGTCGGAACCTTGGTAAATCCGAATACCATCACCGCAATCAAAAGGCCGTAGATAACCATGAATCTGGCCCATCTCGGAGTCATGTAATCAACAGCTTTAGTAGCCCCGTCGGCACCTTTGTTGAACATTCTGTTAAACCAACCGAAGAAACCTCGTTGGGCTTTTTCTTTGTGAACCGGTTTAAGAATGGTTGCGCACAATGCCGGAGTCAAGGTTAAAGCAACCAAGACGGACAAGCCCATAGCTGCCACGATAGTGACGGAGAACTGACGGTAAATTACGCCTGTAGAACCGCCGAAGAACGCCATCGGAATAAATACGGCGGAAAGCACCATAGCGATACCGACCAAAGCGCCGGTGATCTGTCCCATAGACTTCTCGGTTGCATCATGCGGCGAAAGCTTTTCTTCGTGCATCACGCGTTCTACGTTTTCAACCACCACAATCGCATCGTCAACGAGCAAGCCGATAGCCAAAACCATGGCAAACATTGTCAGCATGTTGATGGAGTAGCCGAGGACACCGAGAATGCCGAATGTACCCAAAACCACAACCGGCACGGCAATTGTAGGAATTAAAGTGGCGCGTAAGTTCTGGAGGAAGAGGTACATGACCAATACCACCAAAACAATAGCTTCCATTAATGTCTGGACTACGCCCTGGATGGAAATCTTAACGAACGGTGTTGTGTCGAAAGGAATAACGTACTCATAGTCTTCCGGGAAGTACTGTGAAAGTTCGTCCATCTTCTTGTTGACTAAATCAGAAGTCAATAAGGCATTGGAACCGGAAGCTAGTTTAATAGCCATGGCCGCAGCGGGTTTGCCGTTATAGAAACCCGTAGCCATATAGTTTTCCGGTCCTTTCTCAATTCTTGCTACGTCCTTTAGGTATACCTGGGCACCGGAGTCAGTGGTCTTTAAGAAAATTCCTTCGAAGTCCTGAATGGTTTCAAGCAAAGAACTGGAGGTAATCGTAGCGTTGAGTTCGGTACCTTTAACTGCAGGCAGACCGCCGACCTGACCTGAAGATACCTGAACGTTTTGGGCCTGAATAGCTGCCTTAACTTCAGCCGGAGTCAATCCATACTGGTGAAGTTTTTCCGGATTCAGCCAAATACGCATCGCAAAAGCAGAACCGAAGATCTGTACTTCGCCGACACCCTCAACACGGCTAAGAGGTTCCTGAACGTTAGAAACCAGATAGTCACCGAGTTCAGCCTCGTTGATTTTTCCGGATTTGGAAGTCAAAGCAACCACTTTCAAGAAGCTGGCGGTTGTCTTCATAACCGTTACGCCGAGTCTTTGAACAACTTCAGGGAGAGAAGACTGGGCTTGGGATAAACGGTTTTGAACCTGAACTTGAGCCATATCCGGATCTGTGCCGGCTTCAAATGTCAGCGTAATGGAAATACGTCCGCTGGATTCACTGGTCGAGCTCATGTAAAGATAACCGTCTAAGCCGGTCATCTTCTGTTCAATAATCTGAACGACGGTATCTTCAATTGTCTTAGCAGACGCACCCGGATAAGTGGCAGAGATATTAACCTGCGGAGGAGCAATCTGCGGATATTGAGAAATTGGAAGATTAAGAATGGACAAGGCGCCTGCAAGCATGATCACAATAGCGATCACCCAAGCAAAAATTGGCCTATTAATAAAAAACTTTGCCATCAGAACCCTCTGCTTTTACTTAGAAGTAGCGGTTTTTTGAGAGAGCGGAGGAACGATATCGACGGGTACCCCCGGACGGATTCTTTGGAATCCTTCGATAATGACTTTGTCACCCGGTTTTAATCCGCTTTCGACAACCCAGTTGGAACCTGCTGTTTCAGTTGTATCGATAACCTTTTGTGCAACTACGCCGTTCTCAACAACTAATACATAAGGCGCACCGTCTGTTCTACGCAGAACGGCTTTCTGAGGAACCAGAATTGCATTCTCGCGCACACCTTGCGGAAGCTCTGCCCTTACAAACATTCCGGGGAGAAGCAATCCGTCCGGATTCGGGAATTCTGCTCTTAATGTCAATGTTCCCGTTCCTTGATCCACGGAAACTTCAGACAATGTCAAAGAGCCCGGAAGACTGTACTTTGTACCGTCTTCGAGAATAAGCTGGATTGGAATTTCGCCCTTAGTAGCTTTGATCTTTCCCTCGGCGAGTTCTTTCTTGAGTTTTAACAAATCGCCGCTGGCCTGATTGACGTCAACATAGATTGGGTCCAATGTCTGAACGACAACCATGTTGTTGGCCTGATATCCGGAAAGCAAAGCACCGGGAGTCACTAAGGAGCGGCCGGCCTTTCCGTCAATCGGAGAACGAATGGTTGTGTAATCTAAGTTGATTTGAGCTGTCTTCAGCTGAGCTTTAGCAGCCTGAACAGCAGCTTGTGCTTGTTTTACTGCAGCTTGTGCATCGTCGTTTTGCTGCTTGCTGACAGCTTCCGTCTTAACGAGCTGAGCATAACGTTTTGCGGTCAGCTGACTTTGATATAAGACAGATTCTGCTCTAGCAAGCTCAGCCTTAGCACTGGCAACTTGTGCTTCATAAACCGCCGGATCGATTTGGTAAAGAGGCTGCCCTTCTTTCACCTCTGCACCTTCATCAAAGAGGCGTTTCTGAAGAATTCCGCCCACTTGGGGTCTTACCTCTGCCACCATATAGGGTGCGGTACGGCCCTGCAGGGTTGTAATCATAACCTGTGAGGTCGGTTCAATATCAATCACAGAAACTTGCGGCTTTCTTGTTTGTCCGCCGGCAGCAGGTCCCTGAGCTTTATCAGAACATGCACTCAAAGAGATCAGTGCCAAAATTGCAATAAGAGTCTTTGTTTTTGTTAACTGCTTAAGAAAAAGCATTTCGCCCTCAGTCTAACTATCAAGAATAGGTGTGAGTTTACAATTTTCTGAATGAACATTCATTCAGAAACAGGACAGTTATTTTAAGTATTTCTACCTAGAAGATTACAACTATTGAGTTGGCATGAAAATAAGCGAATAGTTTTCTGATAGTTAAACTAACTATATGATAATTAATGTATAAAATTCTATTTCCCCCGCCGTAAAAAGTGACAAATTTGTTTTCAAACTAAATAATTTTTTGAAACACTTTTTACACCTTTCCTTTTTGCACTTCTTACACTCAGCGCTTTGGAAGACCTAGAAGAAAGAGGAAAAACGGAGAACAACAAGCGTACAAAAGAAAAGAGCGGTAAAAACCGCCCAAAACAAAAGGGAGCCGATGCTCCCTTTTGCTTTGGTCCGCAGCAAGTGCAGACCATATTTGAATCGTAACTGTAAGTTCCGACGCGTTGAAATTAACGCTTGGAGAACTGTTTACGACGACGTGCTTTACGCAAACCGACTTTCTTACGTTCGACTTCGCGGGCGTCACGTGTAACGAGACCAGCCTGAGACAAGACGGACTTCAATGCTTCATCATAGTCGATGAGAGCGCGTGTGATGCCGTGACGGATAGCACCGGCCTGACCGGATTCACCGCCGCCGTGGACGTTAACTTTAATGTCGAATGTTTCAACATTGTTAGTCAAAACTAACGGCTGACGAATGACCATACGGCCTGTTTCGCGAGGAATGTATTCATCAAGCGGACGGCCGTTGATGATGATAAGGCCTGTACCACGCTTCATGAAAACGCGGGCTACGGAGCTTTTACGGCGTCCTGTACCATAGTTGTAAATACCAATCATCTTTAGATCTCGAGCTGTTTAGGTTGCTGGGCGGAATGTGGATGTTCGTTGCCTTCGTAAACGAAGAGCTTCTTGAACATTGCATATCCGAGTGGTCCTTTTGGAAGCATGCCTTTAACAGCGATTTCCAAAGCACGGCCCGGATGCTTTTCTTGCATCTTACGGAAAGTTGTTTCGTAGATGCCGCCTGGGTATCCGGAGTGACGGAAATATTTCTTATCTTCAGGTTTGTTGCCTGTCATTACCAACTTGTCAGCGTTGATAACAACGATGTAGTCGCCTGTATCAACGTGCGGGGTATAAATGGGCTTGTTTTTGCCACGGAGTCTGAGAGCGATTTCGGCGGCAAGGCGGCCTACAACCTTATTAGTTGCATCCACAACATACCATTCACGCTTCACTTCAAGCGGCTTAGCCGAGAAGGTTTTCATTACGTTTCACCTATAAGCAGGATGATTATTCATCCAAATTAATTCATTACAATCAATGAGTTATCCTCATTGATCACTTTAAGTACAACGGAACGAGCGATGACGAAAGGACAACGCTCCAACAGAGAGACCGCAGATTATATCTTAAAAATCAAGAGGTTTTCAACTTCTCGATTTGCAAAAATTAATTTCTCTTAACCGTTCTTTTGCTGTTTCTGCAAACCCAACTTTCGCATACCGCATGGAGAAAACCGATAAAAAGCGCCACAATCTTGAAAGTCATGAATGATCAGCTTGGAGAATATGATGAGAAAGATTATATGGACGGTAGTTTCAGCCTTTGCCTTTACCGGAGCAGTAAACGCCCTTGAAACTGATGTAGCTCCGAAAGTAACCGATATTCAAAACCATCAGCCATCTACAGCCTTATATGTTGGAAACTCTTATAGCTTCTACAACTGCGGCGTGCACGGTTACGTAAGAGGTTTTGCAAAAGAAAGCAAGACTCCATGGAAAGCTCGTCTGCAAACAATTTCTTCTGGAAAACTCTCCTTCCATAATGTTCAGGAGTACCTAACTCCTCATGAAGGGGATCCCTACGTAAAAGAGAGCAAAGACGGCAAAACACCTCCGATGTTTGATGTTGTCCTTCTTCAGGCACTTTCTACCGAGCCAATCAATCCGAAGCTTGTACCGAACTTCAAGAAATACTTGAAACAGCATATCGAAACCGTCCGCGAACACGGATCAACACCGATTGTGGTAATGACGTGGGCACGTCAGGACAAACCGGAACAGACGCGTCAGTTAGCGAATTCCACTATTGAAGCAGCCAATGCCAATGACGCCATCGTCTTGCCGGTCGGTCTTGCCTTTGCAGAAAGCTTGAAGAAAAGACCTGATTTAATCCTCCATCAAAAAGATAAGAGCCACCCGACCGCTGCCGGTTCATACCTCTACGGTGCCATGATTTACGGATTACTCTTTAAGAAGTCTCCGGAAGGCTTCAAATTCTTAGGCGAATGCGAAAAGCCTCTGAAGCCTGCTGATGCGAAATACCTTCAGCAAGTAGCTTGGAACGTACTTAAAGAATTCTACGGTTGGAAAGATTAACCTGCTGTCCTCAAAACCAAAGGCACCGTTTTTCGGTGCCGTTTTCATGTATATGGTCGCAAATTACTACTACAGCTCGGACGGGGAAAGTCCGTAGCGCTTAAAAGTTTCAATCAAGAAATTCTGAACGACAGAGGAAGAGACGGCAAAATTAATATTCTGCGAGCGCTCCTCGGCCCATACCATTGTATTGACGCCTAATACCTTTCCGGTCTTCAAAGAAATTAATGGACCGCCGCTGTTGCCCGGGCTAATCGATGCATCAGTTTGCACCACTTTAATGCCGTCCAGATTTCGTAGTCCGCTGACTATGCCCCGGGAAATCGTCCATTCAAATCCTTGTGGAGCACCCACGGTAAAAACTTCTCCTCCAATGGTCGGCTGCACATCAAAGTCGAGAAAGGACTTAGATTGATAAGGAACTTGAATCAGCGCCAAATCGTTCTGAGAATCGAGAGAAACCACATTTCCCGTAAACACCTTTCCGTTTCTAAGTTTGATCTGAACTCTGGGACTATTTCCAACCACATGGTAGTTGGAAACTATCAGTGTCGGATGAATAAAGAAACCTGAGCCGAAGCCTCTTCCTGAGCGGATAACAACCGTGGCATTTAAATAATTCTGAAAATTAACGCCTTTTTCTGCCTTAGGCTGATCTGACGGAGCGGCTTCTGTGGTCGGCTGAGCAACCGGTGTGACTTGAGGAGAAAAGTACTCGGCAATCACTTGGTTTTGAAGAATCCGTCCCTCTCCTTCTTTAAGCATCTTCGCCGTTGAGTTTTGAATTGCTCTTAAAACCTCTTTTCCATCCTGCTCTTGAGACAGTAAACCGGAGAAGAGGCCGGAAGACGAGCCAACTCCTCCTTCATCATTTACTTTTATGGCGGTGAGATATTGCCTATCCTTATTTAAGAATTCCAAGTCCATGCCGGAAGTCATTCTTGCTTTCTTAGCCTGTCCCTCTCTCACGGTGAAACCTGCCTGATAGAGAACAAATCCTTGGCATTCAGGACACTGACTGTAGCTGTCAATCAATTTAGCTTTCTTAAAAACCGTATCTAACGAGGCTGTCACCGCGTAGCCGATGTTCTCCAGATCGATATCAATCTTGCCGCCGTTGTAGTTAACGCTTTGCGGAGGGTTAATAGGATTAGGCATCACGCCGATTACAGCATTAAAGGCCGGTTTGTCAGATGCCGGGGCGTAAAAATTCTTATCCATCGCGCCATGCCAAGCACATCCTGTCATGGCGAGCACAGAGAACAAAAGAAAAAAACGAAAGAACATCTTCATGAAGATAGGAAAAAGTTTTTAGCAAGCTCAAGAATGCTAACACCGCCTCCGGAAG
Organism: Turicimonas sp. TL08; assembly: GCF_054660695.1. Lineage (NCBI taxonomy): Bacteria > Pseudomonadati > Pseudomonadota > Betaproteobacteria > Burkholderiales > Sutterellaceae > Turicimonas > Turicimonas sp. TL08. Next base: position 20,756 of record NZ_BAAGDP010000022.1, on the reverse strand, counting down.
CTTTCCTTAAGAGGCGGTGTGCAGATAAATTCTTTTTACTTTAAAAACAATTTATAACCAATTGATTTTCAGTGGTTATGCGAAAACTTTCTCCACTTCCGGTCTGAGTTTTTCAGTAACTGCAGCACTCATTTGGCCGATTCTCAGGCGCCTGAAGAGAACGTCTTCGGCACAGGAGGCGAATTCATGCTCTAAGCAATATTGAGCATATTCGACCACTTGAGCTGTTACGTCTTTTCCGTCTGCCAGTCCTTTATCCAGAGCTTCCGGATCAAAGTGATGGTTTCTGGCGATTGACATAAACATTGTGGAGCACGGTTTTTTATAGACAAGACCGGCGTCAATGGCTGCTGTCATAGCTTTTTCTGCTCTTTGACGATAGTTCTTCCAGCCGCCGCCGACAACTGTCACCATATTTTCAAACTCTGTCAGGATTAGACTGTTGCTGCCTTCGTGTCCTCGGCCGAAATTCTTCTTTGGAGTCACAATGGTATGAGAAAAAGAAGCCGTGACATTGTTGCTGTCAATGGAAAATTCCAAAAAAGGCTTAATTTTTTCTATAAGACGAGTAACGGCAGTTCCGCTGTCCTCGCCTTCTTTCTCTTCAACAACTCCAACCTCTGCCATCCGGTTCCATGGGGTGCAGAAAAGGCGCTGCTCGCCTTTAGCCTTTGGAGTAAGCATGCCGTACTCGCCTTCAAAATGTCCGGCTTCCATGACCATGCAGGTAAATTTCTTTACTTCAGTCAACGGAGTTGCCTCGGCATAGGCCATTTGGCGAACGGCATCGGCACCTTCTCCTGCAGCATTAAAAATCATTTTGCACTTAACCCGGAAAGACTGCCCGGTAAGCTGGTCTTCTAATGAAACCGACTGAATTCTGCCATTTGCATCTCTTTCCAGCTCTTTTGCAGAAACATAGTTCAGACAAACTGCGCCTTGTTTCTCTGCTGTCTTGATCAAAGCAATATTCAATCTTGCATCGTCAAATTGAATAGCTTTGAATTGAACGCCTCCGACTAATTCTTTTGCTTTGACGTCCGGCAATTTTCTGAGCACTTCTTCCGGTCTCAGGTAAAGAGGGCGCCCCATTCCGTACCCGCCGTAACCGGCAGAAGCACCGGCAAGCAAAGAGAAATAGTAAAAAGCCAGTGTGGAACCTTTGTAGCAAGGAATGATGAAATTCCTTTCTTTAACCAGATGCGGAGCATTCGCCAAAAGATACTTTCTTTCTTCCAAATCTTCTCTGAGCTGTTTCCACTCCTTGAGTCCTTTCAAGCAGGACGGTCCGGTCATGATGAGCTTTGTAGAAGAGCCGGAACTTCCGGAAGAAAAGTCTCCCGAATTCACCAGCAGCGTTTTAAATCCTCGTGATACGGAATCCAAAGCAATGGCAGAACCGGTCGAACCGCCGCCGATGATAACGACATCCCAGACCGTTTCTTGGTTTAGCTGCTCTAAATTGCGGTTTCTAATCAAACCGGATTTAAATACTTTTTCCATTCCCACTCCGGACAAAATTTGGAAATTATTGAGTTCTCAAAACGACTCTCTATTTTAGGTGGAAATTAATAATCAAGTGGTGAAGAAGAGTGCGGAATCTTGATTTTTTCTATGGAGTGAAAAAAAAAATCAAGAAAAAACAAGCTGGAAATACATCTCGGAAGATACCTCTGCTGGAGCTGGAAGTTCTGAGTGTGGCTTGTAAGTGAACATACACAAAGGTATATTTTCCCGCTTAACTGCAAAAAGCACAAGGCCTAACAATTTTTCGTAATTTGTGAAACAATAGAGTCACATACAACAACAAAAAAAGGAGCATGTATGAAACTTCCGGTACAAATCAGTTTTCATGGTATCGACCGCTCGGAAGCTCTCGAAGCATTAATTTCAAAAGAAGTGGAAGGACTTCACAAATTTGATGCCGACCTCATCAGCTGCCGCGTTGCAGTAGAAAGCGAAGGCAAACATCAAAACCAAGGCCGTGAGTGCAGCGTTCGCGTTTGCCTCAACGCCCCGGGACATGAATTCATCATGAACACAAAGAACGAAGACGCACACGCCGCTGTTCGTCAAGCATTCGATTCTTTGACCCGCCAAGTTAAAGATAATGCTGCTAAGAGAAGAGGCAACTAATTAGCCGCTTCTGACGACCGCCGAAAGGCGGTTTTTTTTCGCCTGATGCCGACGCAAGAAGCACCTCCGGGTTTTCCTTTCCTTTCAAAATCAAACAGTTTCTAACAGTACTGATCCTCTCCTATCGGGATTTGATATATATTAACGTGGCCAAATTTTCCATCTTCATTTTTGAGGTCCGGAAATAACTATATGGAACACAAAATTAATTTCGATATGCAGACACAACCAAAAACAAACGGAATTAGCGTCATCGGTGCAAAACAAAATAATTTAAAAAACATCGATGTTAATTTCGAGTACAACAAATTCACCGTTGTCACAGGAGTTTCCGGCTCAGGAAAATCCTCTTTGGTGTTCGATACGCTCTATGCGGAGGGCCAAAGAAGATATGTCGAAACTTTCAGCCCTTATGTCCGCCAATTTATGGACAGAATGGACCGTCCTCAAGTCGATAAGATTGAGGGTGTGCCTCCGGCTATTGCTATTGATCAGACAAATCCGGTTAGAACCTCCCGTTCTACTGTCGGGACAATGACCGAGATCAATGATCATTTGAAAATGCTCTTTGCTCAAGCTGCCGTGCTTTACTGCGAAAAATGCGGCAAAGAAGTCAAAGAGGACAGTCCCGAACATATCTATGCTTCTTTAATCGAAAACTGTGCATCCTTGCCGGAAAACACTCGTCTTTATGTTTGCTTTACCGTTGATGTCCCCAAAGATTATCCGGTGGAAGACGTTCTCGCCGGTTTAAGCGCACAGGGCTACACTCGTGCCGCTCCTTTAAAAAATGTGACTAAAGGGCCCGCAGTTGTAGAAGTTGTCGCCGGCCGCTTCAAGAGCTCTTCCGACAAGTACCGCATAATGGGAGCAATCGAAAATGCCCTGCAAACCGGCAAAGGCCACATGCACATTAGAGCGGAAACACCGGAAGGTGAAAAACTGGCTCAATGGAAATTTTCCAGTCAATTCTCCTGCGCCGAATGCGGTATTACTTACTCTAAACCTCATGCATCCACTTTCAGTTTCAATTCCCCGTTAGGCGCCTGCGAAACATGTAAGGGCTTCGGCCGCGTCATCGGTGTTGATTTCAACCTCGTTGTGCCTGATACCACGAAAAGTCTGAAAGACGGAGCTATCAAGCCTTGGACAACGGCCTCCTTCGAAGATTGTCAAAAAGAATTGCTCGAATATGCAAAACTCGAAGGCATCGATATCAACAAGCCATTCAGAGAGCTTTCACAAAAAGAGCAGAAGTTCGTCCTCGAAGGTGATCCGAAGTGGACTTCTTTCCGCTGCAAGAAATGGTACGGCGTAAAAAACTTCTTTGACTGGCTTGAAACCAAAGCCTACAAGATGCACGTGCGCGTGCTTCTGTCGCGCTACAGAGGATATTCCGAATGCCCGACATGTCGCGGCTCCCGTCTGAAATCCGCCTCTCAGCTTTGGAGAATCGGTTCTAAAGAACTTGCAGATAAGGTACTGGGAGGGTCTGGTCAAACCTATCAAAGATTCCGTCCCGTCGGCTCATCCTTCAGCGACAAAATTCTTCAGAACCTTCCGGGTCTGAACCTGCAGGACATCATGCTCCTGCCGATTGAAAGGCTTAAAGTCTTTTTTGATGAACTGAGCCTGTCGCCTGAACTGGAAAAAACCTGCGACCAACTTCTTAAAGAAATCCGTACCCGCTTCTCTTATTTAGTAGAAGTCGGCTTAGGCTATTTAACTTTGGATCGTCAAAGCCGTACTTTGTCCGGAGGGGAAGTCCAAAGAATTAATTTGACTACCGCACTCGGCACTTCTTTGGTCAACACCTTGTTTGTGCTCGATGAGCCGTCCATCGGTCTTCATCCCCAAGACATGGACCGAGTCAATTCCGTCATGCGCAAGCTCAGAAAAGCCGGCAATACCTTGGTTGTCGTCGAACACGATCCTCAAGTCATGCTCGCTGCCGACAGAATCATCGATATGGGACCGGGCCCTGGGGCTGACGGCGGCAGAATTGTTTTTGACGGTACTCCTCAGGAAATTAAGAAGGCTAAAACCCTAACCGGCAAGTATTTAAGCGGTGCTTTGCGCATCAATAAGAGAAAGCGCAAAAAAGTCAACGTTGTCGGTGAGGCTTTAGTTCTCTTAGGAGCCAAAGAGCATAACCTGAAAAATATCGATATCCGTATTCCTTTGGGCCATCTGGTTTGCGTTGCCGGTGTCTCCGGATCAGGCAAATCCACGTTGGTGCAAGATATTTTGGTTCCTGCACTTCGACAAGAAAAAGGACAAACCACCGAAGCGCCGGGCAAATTTGAATCTTTGATCGGCGCCGATAAAATCGACGATGTCATCTTTGTCGATCAAACTCCGATCGGCAAAACGACACGAAGCAATCCTGCGCTATTCGTTGGAGCATTTGACTACATCCGCGCTCTCTTCGCAGCCGCACCGCTGTCTCAGAAGAGAAACTATACGGCAGGTACCTTCAGTTTTAACTCCGGTCACGGGCGCTGTCCGACCTGCGAAGGAAGTGGCTTCCAACATGAAGAAATGCAATTCTTGTCTGATGTATACATCAAATGCCCGGACTGCGACGGTAAGCGCTATCGCCCTTCAACGCTTGATGTGCACATCACCCGTATGGGCAAAAGCTTGAACATCGCTGACGTTCTTGACCTCACGGTTCAGGAAGCTCTGTACTACTTCTCGGAAAATAAAAATATCGTCAATGCCTTAACTCCTTTAGTTAAGGTAGGTCTCAACTATTTGAAACTCGGCCAACCCGTGCCGACCTTATCCGGCGGAGAAGCCCAGCGTCTGAAACTGGCGAAATATCTTATTGAAGCAGCTAATGAAGCCGCCTCCAAGAAGCACAAGATGTTTGTCTTTGATGAGCCTACAACGGGTCTTCACTTCGACGATACCGCCAAGCTTATGAGTTCTCTTCGCGAGTTGGTTGACAACGGTCACTCCGTTCTGGTCGTCGAGCACAACCTTGACGTTATCGACGGTTCCGACTGGATTATCGAACTTGGACCTGAAGGCGGAGAAAAAGGCGGCGAAGAATTATTTGCCGGTACTCCGGATCATTTCGTTATTAAAGAAACTCCGACAGGAAAGGCATTGGCTTCCTACCGTCAGGCTCTTATCGAGAAAGATCCGACCGCATACTTTGTGAATGCTCCGGCAGAAGAAACAGAGATTGCAGAACAATATCCGAAAGATGCGATTTCTATCGTTAACGCTCGCGAGCACAATTTGAAGAATCTTTCTCTGACGATTCCGAGAAATAAATTCACGGTAGTTACCGGTGTTTCCGGCTCCGGCAAGTCTACCCTCGCCTTTGATTTGGTTTTCAATGAAGGGCAAAGAAGATATTTAGATTCCTTAAACGCATTCGCGCGTTCTATGGTTGCACCGGCAAGCCGGCCCGATGTGGATGCAATTTACGGTATTCCTCCGACCGTCGCTATCGAACAGAGAACATCCCGCGGCGGCCAAAAGTCCACTGTTGCTACTTTGACCGAGATTTACCATTTCCTCCGCTTGATTTACCTCAAGCTCGGAACCCAATATTGTCCGACCTGTCATGTTCCGGTTCGTCCGCAAACAAAAGATGCCATTATTGAAAAGGTTATCTCCGGTTTCTCCGGCAAGTCCGTGATGATTACCGCTCCTCTTATTAAGAACCGTAAAGGTTCGTACAGAGAAGTCTTCGAAAAAGCCCATAACAAAGGCTTTGAACGTCTTGTTGTCGACGAACAAATCGTAGGAACTTATCCGTTCCGTACGTTGGACAGATTCAAAGAACACAATATTGATCTTGTTGTTTCCGAGACTGTCATCAGCAAGGACAGAGAAAGAGAACTGGATCATGTCATTCAATCTGCCTTAGAGCTAGGAAAGGGTGTCCTCCAGGTCAGATGCGGAGGCAAAGTTGAAACGTTCTCAGCTATTCGCGCGTGCCCCGTATGTGAGACCAGCTTCCCGCAGCTTGACCCTCGTTTGTTCTCGTATAACTCGGCGATTGGCTGGTGTCCGTCCTGCCAAGGTTACGGCTTGGGCGTCTTCCAAGATGCTCTGGCCAGAGAAAACATTGATGAAGAAGATACGGAAACTTTAAAACTTTCCAATAACTGTACGGAATGTTCGGGTACACGATTGAATGAAGTTGCCAGAAACGTTCTGTTCTACGAAAAGAGCATTGCAGACATCTCCAACATGACGGTTGAAGAAGCTGAAGACTACTTCACTATGTTGGCGGATGCCGTCAAGGAAGATGAACGAGAAAATGCGATTGCAAAGGATGCCATTGCTGAAATCCTGTCTCGTCTGGCCTTCTTGAAAGAGGTCGGCTTGTCCTATCTCTCGCTTAATCGTTCTGCACCGACTTTATCCGGCGGCGAAGCCCAGCGTATTCGTTTGGCCTCCCAACTGGGTACCAACCTTCAGGGCGTCTGCTACGTTTTGGATGAACCAACCATCGGTCTTCATCCGAGAGACAACAAGATTCTCTTATCCGCCTTGGAAAAACTTGCAGATAAGGGCAACTCTCTGTTAGTGGTAGAGCATGACGAAGATACTATCCGCAAAGCGGATCATGTCATCGACATCGGTCCGGGAGCAGGTGCACGCGGCGGTCAGCTTATCGTCAACGGCACGATTGATGATCTTATTGCCAATGCCGACAAGTCTTTAACCGGTCAGTATTTGAAGAATCCTCTTCAGCATAAAGGCAAAGCTTTACTGAAGACGAAATCTACCGATCCTTTTGTTGAAGTCAAAGGCGCTTTCAGAAACAACCTGAAGGTTGATTCCGTCAAGTTCCCACTGAATAGACTAACAGTCGTGACAGGCGTTTCCGGTTCCGGAAAATCTACTTTATCTCGTGAAGTTCTTCTGCATAACTTGAAAGCCGCAGTTCAGGCTAAGGGAGAAAAAGTTAAATTTGTCGGCTGTCAAGATCTGCTTGGCTATGAAGCTGTAGACAGGGTTCTGGAGGTTGACCAAACACCAATCGGTAAGACACCGCGTTCTTGTCCGGCGACATACGTCGGTTTCTGGGATCAGATTAGAAAGCTTTTTGCAGCGTCGTCTGAAGCCAAGATGCGAGGGTATGGGCCGAACCGTTTTTCCTTTAACGTTGCTGTCGGCAGATGTCCTGACTGTGCGGGGCAAGGCTCAAAGACGGTGGAAATGAACTTCCTTCCGGATGTTCAGGTTCCATGCGAAACCTGCGGTTCGATGCGATTCAACGAGGAAACTCTGGCCGTAACCTGGAAAGGCAAAAACATCGGTGAAGTTCTCAAGATGGATGTGGATGAAGCTGTCGAATTTTTTGCCAGCCAGACCTCCATCGCTCATCCTTTGAAGCTGATGAAAGATGTCGGCCTCGGTTACTTGACCCTAGGTCAGCCTTCTCCGACCCTTTCCGGTGGGGAGGCTCAGAGAATCAAACTGGTTTCCGAACTTACCAAAGTGAAGGATGACATCACCTTGAGAGGTCGAAAGGCTCCTCACACCTTCTACGTTCTGGATGAACCGACGGTCGGACTTCACATGGCTGACGTTGATAAGCTCATTAAAGTTCTGCAGCGTTTAGTCAAAGCGGGCAACACCGTTGTAGTTATCGAACATAACTTGGATGTGATGGCTGAGGCTGACTGGATAGTCGATTTGGGCCCCGAAGGGGGATCTGAAGGAGGGAAAGTCGTATTTGCCGGTCCTCCCGAAAAACTTCTTAAGAAGGATACCCATACCGCAAAAGCGCTTCAGGAATTCTTAAATCGATAGCGTCAGGTCCCAGGGAGAGGTTAACAACCTCTCCTTCATTTTCCTGCTCATGATTCCTAAGACGTTCGGCAAAAGTCAACCGCTTTTTGGTGTTCGATATGGGTTTATCCCTACTTCACCTCTCCCCGTCTTAGGTCATAAATTTACGTGGTTCTTTGGAGGCTCCCTATAATCAGTGATGAATGAAGGGACAAGCGGTGTCTTCTTTTACGGACACCCGTGTGGAGAAAGCTGTGAATGAACATTATGAAAAAGGAACCTTAAGACTGCTACGGTACATCTATAACCAGATGGAGAGATGCAGGAATCTCGATTTTAGCCAGCTTGACATCACTTCTTCTCAAGCTAGTGTGATGCTGTTCCTCTTAAAAAATCGCAGTCGTCCCGTGACCCAGCAAAGCGTTCAATCAGCTTTAATGCTGTCTCACCCGACAATTACAGGATTAATGCAGAGATTAGAGTTCAAGGGATTTATTACTAGAGTCGCAAGTAAGGATGATAACCGCTGTAAGTTTGTTGCTCTGACTGACAAAGGACTTGAAATTGAAAAATCTCTCAAATCCAATTCAAAGAGCATGGAGCATAAAGCTCTTAAAGGCTTGACAACCAACGAACTCGTTATTTTGGATCATTGCCTTCGTACGATTGCGGACAATCTTAAAGATGACAATCAGCAATTTATGGAAGACATTGCCAAGAAAGCGGTTCGTGAAATGATGACCGCAGAACACTAATTAAGTTTCTCGCTTCAAACCGAGCATCCGGCCTCCTAGGTGATAAGCCTAGGAGGTTTGTTTATTCGCATAGCCTTTTTCCGTATTCTTAAAAATTTTCTTCCATAATTATCAAGTTCAATCCTCAATCTTCTTTCCAAGGAGAACTTCATGACAAGCCGTCGACAATTCCTTTCCGGCTGTGTTTTAGCTGCCGTCCCAACAGTTCCTGTCTTTGCAAACTCTAGTCATGCCGATGATTTTGACATGAATCAATACATCAAAGAACTCAAAGAATTGATGGATATTGATTCCAAGTCAGGCCATGTAGAAGGTGCAAACCAGATAGCAAATATTCTTGCAAACCGCTTTAAATCAATTGGCTGGACGGTCACCACACGAGACTGTGAAGGCCGTGGAAAGGCCCTCGTCGCAACAAATACGCCCGATCAAACACACTATGACGTTGTTTTATCCGTTCATTCGGACACGGTTCAGGCAGTTGGAAACGCCTCCAAATATCCTTTAACGATTAAAGATAACATTGCTCACGGTGCCGGCGTTGCTGACGATAAGAGCTCATTGAATGCTGTCTGGTGGATTTGCAAGAAGATTCCTAAAAAAGCTCAAGAAAAACTCAAGATTGCCGTTATTGTGAATCCCGGTGAAGAGTCCGGTTCTCCGGCCTCACGTGCCTTCATGGACGAACAAGCGAAGAAAACTGACATAGCCCTCGTCTACGAACCGGGCCGTCCCGGCAATGGCTTCGTCCGCTCAAGAAAAGGTTCAATGTTCCTCACTATCAACTTCCACGGAAGACCCGCTCACGCCGGCAATAATCCGCAAGACGGTAGAAATGCTGTTGAAGCTATGGCCATAGCTATTCCCGAAATTAAAGCCATTGCCTCTAAGTACAAAGACGTCACGCTGAATGCAGATGTAGTTAAAGGCGGTACTACTCCGAACACAATTGCAGAAGACGCAACCGTAGTCTTTGATTTCCGATTCTTCAATGATCAAACTCGTGATGCGGTCCTTGAAGATATCGAGAATCTTTGTAAACGAGGCTTCGCTCCTGACGTAACATCGGAACTTAAATATGTGGCAAAAAGCTCTGCTCTTGCCCATACGGATAAATCTCAAAAAGTTATAGATGTTATTGATAAAGCAGCCAAAGAGTTGGGACAACCGGCTCCTAAATGGATGGATGTCGGAGGAGCTTCTGACGGAAATCGATTCTCAGGCGCGGGCGCCGCTGTAGCATGTGCGATGGGAGTAGTCGGCGGAGATCTTCACCATCCGGAAAAAGAATGGTCCGATATGACCTCCGTTAAGCCGCGCATTGAGCTTGGAAGAAAAGTCCTTGAACTTCTAGCAGAACAAAAGTAAAGCGTCAAAATCTTAGTTGTTCCTAGAGGCGGAGATCAAGAAAGCTCGGAAATTCCGAGCTTTCTTACTTACGGCTCACGAAGAACCACGATTCACTGATTAGAGAACTTCAATCAGTTCATATTGCGGATTGCCCATTTTCTTTTCCGCCATTGCGGTGAGCTGTCTTAAACCGTGTCTGGTTTGCATTCTCTCAACGAGATCATGATTATCGGAGGTATGTGAGAAAACCAAGTCAACACAAGCCTGATCAATAGCAAGGATATCGGTAGAAGCAAGAATGCCGATATCAGCGATTGTAGGTTTAGCAGCAGCCGTTCCCGCGCAGTCACAGTCCACCGACATATTGCGCATAACATTGATGTAGGTAATGCGTTTACCGAAGTGGTCGATTGTCGCTTTAGCTGAATCAGCCATCAGTTCCATCAAACGTTCTTTAGCGGGCCAGTCATTCCAGTCAGCCGGCAATTCCCCCATCACATCGTGAACCTGGCGTTTCCCCACTTTGCCGGAAGCACAGCCAATAGCAATGTTCTTCATGGAGCCGCCAAAGCCGCCCATCGCGTGCCCTTTAAAGTGTGTTAACACGAGCATCGAATCGTAGTTGAGGATATTTTTACCCATTGCGACTTCTTTCAAATGGAAGCCGTCTTTAACCGGAAGATTTGCGTCGCCGTCCTCATCCATGATATCCACCGGGCAAAACGTCCAACCATTAATCTTGAGTGTTTCGCGATGCTTCTCAGTCGTGACGCGATCACCGTCGTAAAGCGTATTGGTCTCCACAATGCTGCTTTCTGGAATAGTCGATTGAAGCCCTTGAACCATTTCTCTGGGAATAATATTGGGTCCATGTCGTTCGCCGGTGTGAAGCTTAATTGCCACCTTTCCGTAGATTTCACTGTTGACAAGGTTGTAAAGCTTTACGAGATGCTCAGCGTCAATTTTGCGTGTGAAATAAACCTTTGCTGCTGAACCGTTGTACTTTCCAGGTTCGACACGCTTCGAACCGATAACAGGCGTAAGAACCGGACTATTTACAAATGAACCTTCGCATCCGCAGCAGCAATTATCTTTGCTTGTCATAGGCTATTTCTCCTAGAGTTATCAGTTAATTCGGATTTTAGGCAGACACACAAACTTGTCCTGCCTGATTATGCGTATAACTGTTCCAAAAATGCAGGACTATTCCAAAGTTAATCCTCTATCTGTACTCACCAAACCGGTTTTAATGTGAGCTAAGAGGAAGAATTACGACCTTCTTTCAACCCACCACATTGCAATTGACGCAAGTACCAGCATCATCAGCGACGGCATGAGCGCAGAAATAAAGGACGGCACGCTTTGCAATACGCTCATGAATGCAAAAATATTGTTCAAGGCGTAATACAGAATACCAATCATAATCCCGCAGAAAATCTTGATGGCCATACCGCCGGCACGCGCACTTTGATAAGCGAAGGGCATCGCTAAGACCAACATCACGAGAATGGCCAAGGGATAGAACATCTTCGACCAAAATGCAGTATCGAAAATCTTATAGGTCTGACCGTTGCTCTTCAAATACTCAACATAGTGATAGAGTTCCTGGAGAGACATGTACTCCGGCTTAACCATCAGTAATCCGAAAATATTCCCATCAAGATGCTTACCCCAAACAAGTCTCGGTGTATGAATTACTTCTACCTTCTCGTTTGAAACTTCTCTGGATTGCTTTGGAATAATCGGTAATTTTTCTTCTTTTGCATCCGTCAGAACCCAACCTTCGCTCTCGGAATAGCTCCCTTCTTTAGCTGTCACGATAGAAGTCATGTCTCCTTCCGGGTTGAAGACATAAATCTTCCAGTCGTAAGCAGCTTCATTAGGACGAAGACTGGAAACATTCACAAAGCGGATGCTGGTCGGTTTGCCGTCTCCGTCTCTAACAACATCGCGAACCCAGATGCCGGAATCCAAATCCTTACCGCTGAAAGAATCCCCTGTGATGTCAAGTTTGGCGACCTTGGAGTAGCGGTGCGCAGGAGGAGCCACATACTCTCCGAGTACGTAGGCAAATAAAACCATAACTAAGCCCGGAACCATCAGCATGGAAGCGAACTTCCACGGACTGACGCCCGAGACTCTCATCACCGTAAACTGGCTGGTAGCAGCCAATCTGGAAAGCGTAAAGATAGCCCCCAACATAACGGCAATAGGCAGAACCTGATAGCAGCGCATCGGCAGCACTAAGGCTGTAAGCATAAAGGCCTGACCAATGCTGTAAGTCGTTCCGATCTTGCTTGACTGACCGATTAAATCGAAGAATGCAAAAAGAGCAACCAATGCTAAGAGCACAAATAAACTGCTCTTAATCACCTGGCTAAAAATTAATTTTCCTAAGACTTTCATGCCTGCTCCTTCTTATTGCTCTTCAATTTTCTGAAAGGAGCTAAAACCCAGTTAACGACAATCGTATCAATGTGGCGCGTATTCATTGTCATTAATCGGTAGAACAAGAAAATAGCCAGCACGATAAATGGCAGATTCATCACAATCGTCGCTGACCAAATATCAAAGACGCCCTTGATAATCCAAGTCTTGAAGATAGATAAACAGTTCAAATAAAGAATAAAGAACAAAACAGCCGCGGTCTGCCCGTAATACTTCAATGCTCTCGGGTTTGTATAAGAAAGAGGAATTCCTAAGAGAGCCAGAATAACCGCCACGATTGGCCAGTTAATTCTCCAAAATAATTCTGCAACAGCTTGTTTGTTAGTAGGAACCAATGCCAATAAAGCCGGAAGCTGCATGGAGTCAACTTTCAAATTCGCTTTCACGTTGCTTGGAGAGGTATCCAGTCTGAGCTCGTATGTCCCGAAATCCGTTATCTGAGCATCTTGTCCGTTTGCAGGTACTTCATAGCGTTTTCCATCGTTGAGCACGACATAACGGTCACCGTTAGGATGCTCCTCAATTCTTCCCTTCTTGGAAGATACAACGGTCTGTGCGCCGCTTCGGCTCGGCTCAGCCATAAACACTCTTTCTACCGTTTTATTGTCTTGGTCGACGGCCTCTAAGAAAAAAATCTGTTTACCGCTCTTGGCCTCAATAAACTGGCCGGAAGAAAGCCTTGTGACGTCATCTCTTTGCGCGAATCTTTCTTTATAGGCGGCAAGCTCGGCTCTGGACCACGGAGAAATAACCAAGGAACAAAGGCCTACCAAAATCACGATAGGAATAGAAAACCTTAAAACAGGACGAATCCAAGTTGCCAGACTGCACCCGCCCGCGGAGAACCATACAAACATTTCGCTGTCGCGCCAGGATCGGTTCAGCGTCATAAATACGGCTAAAAACAAGGCCAGTGTAATTAAGGGGGGCAAATTCACCAAAGAAGAATAAGCAACGATCTCCAAGATGGAGTTACTGTCGTATCTTCCTCCGGCGGTTTGATTCAGAATTTGTACGAGCCCGATAGTTACCACAATGGAGAAGAGAACGGTAAACGCCCCTCCAGCAGTATTTTGTAATTCTGATATTAAAGCACGGCGGTAAATCATCGTTTATGGTTCGACTCAACAAAGAGCAGTTAGCCCTGATTCAAACAAACTATTAGTTTACCTCGTGCTTTCCTTCTTGAGTAGTTTAAGCTTGAAGTGAATCTCATTAAATACACAAAGCATTACTCATTTGCGCCAGTTGCCGACGGCATGACAGGCAACTTCAACGATCGAACCCATATTTTCTACCTTTCTCATCTCAGGCTTGACCTTTTTGCAGATATCTTTCGCATAGGGACATCTAGGATGGAAAGTGCACCCTGCAGGCGGTTCCAGCGGATTAGGAACCTCCCCTTGGATTTTCTTTCTAGGCTTGCCCACGCTTCTAATATCCGGAATCGCATCCAATAAAAGTTGAGTATATGGATGCAGAGGATAGTTAAATAAAGTCTTTTTATCGGCAAGTTCAACCAAGCGTCCTAAATACATCACCCCGACGCGGTCGCTGATGTGATGTACCACAGAAAGATTGTGAGAGATAAATAAATAAGTGAGACCGATTTCCTTCTGAAGATTCTGCATCAAGTTCAAAACTTGAGCTTGTACAGAAACGTCCAGAGCCGAAGTTGGCTCATCACAAACAATGAACTCCGGGTGAATGGCAATTGAGCGAGCAATCGAAATTCTTTGTCTCTGGCCTCCGGAAAACTGGTGCGGATATCTAAACTTATCTTCCGGTGACATGTTCACCAACCAAAGAACGGAATCGATACGGTCTTGAATTTCCTTTTTATCAGTAAGGACTTTCTGAGCGATGATAGGCTCGGCAACAATTCTTCCGACACTCCAACGGGGATTCAAACTTGCGTATGGATCTTGGAAGATCATCTGAATCTTGTTATGCAGCTCCTTGGCATCCTTTCCTTTAACGTTAGCCATATCCAAGCCGTTAATTTCTACACGGCCGAAGGTTGGTTTGTGCAAACCAACCAGCATTCTCGCTGTCGTGGATTTACCGCATCCGCTTTCACCTACCAAGGACAAGGTCTCTCCTCTTCGGATTTCGAATGACACACCGTCAACCGCCTTCAGAATAGTTTTCGGTTTTCTTTCGATAAGTCGGTTTAGCAAAGGAGCGGAGACATCAAAATACTTTCCGATGTTCTGAACTTTAACTAGAACGCTCTGTTGGGTTTTAGCTTCTACGTGCATCGGCTAGTTCCTTTCTGATGTAGTAAGGCTGAGTTCTGTATTTCGCAATTTCTTCACTGCGAGACTTCCAGCAAGCGACCATCACATTATTTACAGATTCCATCTGAGGTCTCTCTCCGATACACCTTTCATCTGCCAAAGGACAGCGCGGATGAAATGCACAGCCTTTAGGCACTTCATTGAGCCGCGGCATGTGACCTGGGATCTGAGTTAAGAACTCGGCATCTTCTCCGATTTTCGGAATTGCTCCCATCAAGCCGGAAGTGTAGGGATGCAACGGAGAATGAATGATGGCTTTGGTTTCTCCAATCTCGACTAACCTTCCCGCGTACATAATAGCTACTCTGTCCGACGCTTCAGCGATGACGCCTAAGTCATGAGAAACAAGCATCACGGCAGTGCCCTTTTCTTTGCACAAAGTTTTCAGCAAATCAATAATCTGCGCTTGAATTGAAACGTCCAATGCTGTCGTCGGCTCATCGGCAATCACCAGTTTCGGGTCTCCCGCCAAAGCCAAGGCAATGACAACACGCTGTCTCATGCCTCCGGAGAATTGATGAGGATAATCATCGACTCGTTTTTCAGCCGCCGGAATCCCCGTTTTCTTTAAAAGCTCTATCGCCTCCTCGCGAGCTTCTTTTTCAGAAAGACTTCTATGCGTGACAATTGTTTCAACGAGCTGCTCTCCTACGGTAAACAGCGGGTTCAAACTTGTTAACGGATCTTGGAAAATCGCACCGACGATTTTTCCTCTCAGCGCTGAACGCTCTTTTTCAGATAGATTATCTACTCGTTTACCGTTAACCCATATTTCTCCTGCGCTGACATGGGCCGGATGATCCAGTAATCCAATAATGGCATTGCCGGTCATAGACTTTCCCGCGCCGGATTCTCCGACTACACCGAGGATTTCTCCGGGATATATCTCTAGATTCACATTATCCAGAGCAATAAGGAGTTCTTTTCTTGTGGGAATCTCAACTCTGAGATTTTTCACTTCCACCAATGGATTCTTTTCTGTCATGACTGTCCTTGAAGCTTTGGATTTAAAGCATCTCTCAGCCAATCGCCGAGAAGATTAATCGTTAAAACAAACACGATCAGAGTTAAACCCGGAAAGATGGTGATCCACCATTCACCGGAGAATAAGAACTCGTTGCCGATGCGGATGAGCGTTCCTAAAGACGGCGTTGTAGGAGGGACCCCAACCCCCAGGAAGGACAAGGTAGCCTCAGTAATAATGGCGGTAGCAATCTGGACCGTCACCAAGACGAGAATCGGACCTAAAACGTTAGGGAGGATATGAGTAAACATGATTCTCAAAGAACTCACGCCGAATACTTGCGCGGCCTGCACATATTCCCTCTTCTTTTCCGCCAAAGTCGAACCTCTGACAGTTCTCGCATATTTAACCCAGCCCGACAAAGAAATGGCAAAAATCAGTACAGCATAAGATGCCTCGTCATGAGTTCCTTCCGGCAAAACTACCCGAATCACGCCGTCAATCAATAAAGCTAAAAGAATTGCCGGGAAGCTGAGCATAACGTCACAGAAGCGCATGATAACTGCATCTGTCACTCCTCCGACATAACCTGAAAGAAGACCCAGGGAGATACCGAGGACAACCGAAATAAACACGGAGGAAAGACCGATTTCAAGAGAGACTCTCAATCCGTAAAGAATTGCTGAAAGCATGTCTCTTCCCTGATCATCCGTTCCCAAAAGGAACTCGCGGGAGCCGCCCTCCTCCCAAGCAGGAGGAAGGAAAGCATTTGCCAGATCAAATGATGCCAAATCGAACGGATTGTAGGGCGCAATCCAACTTGCAAATACGGCAGACAGAATCATTCCTGCTGCGATAACAAAACTCAGGATGATGACAGGAGCATGTCTAAATCGCCAGCATAAATCGGAATCCCAAAATCTAAGGAATTGCAATTTAAGTCTGGTTAAAAGGCTGTCTGTCTGAGTATTAGGCATTCTTATCCTGCTAAATCTTTAAATCTTTTTTCTAATGTTTTTACTAACAAAGTAGCGGCTAGGGGAATAATTTCATCGTTGAAATCGAAGTATCCGTTGTGCGCAGGAGCGCCACCCTGTCCTACTCGAATATAAGCACCGGGAACCGCTCCGGCCATAAAGGCAAAATCTTCACCGCCGGTTGCTCTCGGGTAATTTCTTTTCATATTTTCTTCACCTACCAGTTCAGCTCCGACATCGGCAATTGCTTTGGCCTGTTCCTCACTATTAATAAGAGGAGGATACTTTCTGTCATAGTCGAGGACAGCAGTGCACCCAAAAGCAGCTGCCGTATTCTCAGCAACTTCTTTTAAACGTTTTTCAA
This sequence comes from Turicimonas sp. TL08, assembly GCF_054660695.1. NCBI lineage: Bacteria > Pseudomonadati > Pseudomonadota > Betaproteobacteria > Burkholderiales > Sutterellaceae > Turicimonas > Turicimonas sp. TL08. The sequence goes on along the minus strand of NZ_BAAGDP010000022.1, from coordinate 3,699 downwards.
TCAAATCCCTGGTTCCCGGCTTAAAGGTTCTAGTAGTTCCGACTATCTGGCAAGAATTAGGAATCACACTTTGTGCTAGAGGATCTCCTGAATGAATCGAGCCGCATGAAACTACAGCAGAATCCAAAGGACTTACGTTTCTGGAAACTAAAGTCTGAAGGGCCGTAATAATGTAAGCTGCAGCAACAATAGGATCACTGCAATTTTCCGGACGAGACCCATGGCCGCCTTTTCCTGTAATGGTAAGAGTAAATGCGTCGGCAGCTGCCTGCATTGCTCCGTAATTCAAAGCCAGCTCTCCGGGGCGAAGAGCAGAAGCAGTGTGATAGGCATAAATTTCTTGTACCGGAAATCTTTCAAAAAGACCGTCATCCATCATGACTTTTGCACCCGACCATCCTTCTTCCCCGGGCTGGAAAATCAAAATCGCTTTGCCGACAAAGTTTCTTGTCTGAGCTAAATATTTGGCAACCGCTAAGAGAGTTGCTCCATGGCCGTCATGCCCGCATCCGTGCATTCTGTTTCCTAAGCAAGAAACATGATCATGGTCGCTCATTTCTTTCATCGGAAGAGCGTCGATATCAGCACGCAATCCTAATGAGGCGCCCTCTTTGGAAGAGCCGTAAACTACTCCTACGACACCGCAGCCTCCGATCTTTTCATGAACTTCATCCACGCCATAGGAGCGAAGAAAATCTGCGATCTTCTTAGAAGTTCTTGGAGTATCCAAACCAATTTCAGGATTCCGATGAAAATCCTGTCTTATCTCTCTAAATTCATCTTTCCATGATTCGATTAGAGGAATTGAAGCTTTTTTCAGATCTACTACGGGTTCTTGAGAAACAAACATCTTAATCCTTACGCTTGTGATTTACCGTCAATCTTGAGACGTGGGTCCACAGCCACATAGAGCAGATCCACAATAAGGTTCACCACAACAAAAATAAAAGAAATGAGACAGAGATAAGCCGCCATTACGGGAATATCTGCAAATTGGACTGCTTGAATAAAAAGCAGCCCCATTCCCGGCCACTGAAACACTGTCTCCGTCACAATAGAGAAAGCAATAATTCCTCCCAATTGCAATCCGGTAATCGTGATAACGGGAAGAAGCGTATTCTTCAAAGCATGGCGGAAATAAATAGAACGCTGCGAGATTCCTCTGGCCCGAGCAAATTTAATGTAGTCCGTCCTCAGCACTTCGAGCATTTCTCCTCTGACCAATCTCATCAGCAGTGCAATTTGGAAAACAGCTAACGTAATAGCGGGCAAGATAATGTGAAGAATTCCATCTTTGGTAAAGAGGCCGGAAGTCCACCAGCCAAAAGCTACTGTATCGCCTCTTCCATAGGACGGCAGCCATCCTAACCAGACGGAAAAAACCAAAATCAGCAAAATACCAATGAGGAAAGTCGGCAATGAAATGCCGATCAAAGAAAGCCCCATCAGCCACTTTGCTATAAGAGAGTTTCTCTTCAAAGCAACGAAAACGCCTAAAGGAATCCCTACAAGAGTTGCAACAAAAGCAGAGAAAAACGCTAGCTCAATCGTGGCAGGCATTTTTGCCTTCAGCAATTCTGATACCGGAGCTCCTTGTCTCAAAGAAACTCCGAAATCACCTTGCGCGGCTTTTCCTACGAATGCCGCGTACTGTTCCCAAATAGACTTATCTAGACCTAAAGAATGTCTCAGTGCTTCTCTATCTGCTTCGGTAGCTTCCTGTCCGAGCATTTGCATGACAGGGTCGCCAACGAACTGAAATAAAAGGAACGCGATAAGAGTGACGATCAACATCACGAAAATCGCCTGAAACATTCGTTTTACAACGAATACAAACATCAAAAAAATCTTTCAGATTATTTATTAACTTTTACTTTATCGATTTCAAGTCTGTTGTCAGAGCGAATTTCCGCATCAATGTTCTTCCCCATACCCCAAGTGATGAGCTGAGTATGCAGAGGAAGCTCATAGACCTTATCACTAATAATCTTCAAGGCCTTGGCAATATCAGCATTGCGAACCTTAGGATCGGATTCAACTTTAATCTTCTCGACGAGAAGATCAATTTCAGGGTCAGACACTCTTCCGATGTTAGAAAGACCATTACCTTTCTTCGTATCAAATGTAGAAACTAAGGACTGTATGCTGAACAATGCATCCTGAGTACTGCAGCCCCAACCTACCATACCTGCAGAAGTATCAAAGCTTAAGACTTTCGGGAAGTAATTGGCTCTAGGCATGGCGTTAACATTAACTTTGACGCCAATTTTTGCCCACATGCCCGCTAAAGCTTTGGCAATAGCCTCATCATTAACCCAGCGGTTATTCGGAGTATCCAAGGTAAATTCAAAACCATTTGGATATCCGGCCTCAGCTAGAAGCCTCTTGGCGGCTGCAACGTCATAAGGATGGCGAGCATCTTGTTCAGGAGTCCAACCTGCGACATTAGGAGGAATAATTGAGCCGGTCGGAATTGCTGAACCTCGCATGACCGTTCTCTTCAAAGTCTGAATGTCAATTGCTTGGTATAGAGCTTTTCTTACTCTTTCATCTTTGAAAGGGTTCTTGTCAGTGGCTTTACCGTCTACTCGAACATAAGGGGACTTGTCTCTGTATTGATCAAGGGAAATCATCAACACTCTGAGTTCAGGCCCTTCTACTAACTTAACTTTGTCATTGCGTTTTAATCTCTGAGCATCTTGAGGTGCTAAATCTAAAACAAAGTCAACTTGGCCGGAGAGCAAAGCGGCGGTACGAGTGGCAGCTGATTTAATAGGAGTGTAGATAGCTTCTGTTACGTTACCGACCTTATTTGCTTTATTCCACCAATCCGGATTCTCCACAAATACTGTCTTAACATCTACTTCACGGCTCTTGAGTTTGAACGGGCCTGTACCATTAACATTGCGTGCTGCGTAGGACTCTTCTTTTTCGACGTAATTTTGAGGATTTACAACGTTATGTTCTTCTGCCCACTTCTTATTAAGAATACGCAAGTGGGTGAGTTGGTTGAGAATAACAGGACTCTGAGTAGAGGTTTTAATAAACACTTGTCCGTCAGGGCGTACCTCTGCATCAAGAATTCCGGCAGTGTATGTACGGAATTGAGAAAGCGGATGAAGGGCACGCTTAATAGAAAAAACAACGTCTTCAGGAGACAAAATTTGACCTTCATGGAACTTAACGTTCGGTCGAATCTTGAAAAGGAAGCCACCCGGCTCTTTTGACCAGCTCTCTGCTAAGCAAGGAATGATTTCAGAATTTTTGCCTAAATTGACAAGAGTTTCGTATACATAAGAGTTAGCAGCGCTGTTAAGTCCTTCATTCTGAGCATGAGGATCAAAGGTAAGAATATCTCCCTGGCTTGCCCACTTAAAAGTTTCAGCAAATGATGCCCCAGAGAAAGTTGCCGCAACAGCAGCGACTAAACAAACAGATGCTAATTTAACTTTAAACATGGGTACTCCGATATTTTTATTGGTTTTAGAACGATCATTTTTATAACACTGAAACACTATATTTCAACAGAAACATAATATTATTTTCAAGCGATCGTCTATTTCGGTTTCCCAAAAGACAAAACCCTCGGAGCCGTAATGACTTCGAGGGTCTGTTTTAAATAATTGAGCCCGGAGGCTACCTACTTTCGCAAGAAATACAACTCACTATCATCGGCGTGGAGGCGTTTCACTGTCCTGT